>DATDKS010000135.1:0-3569 GCA_036519825.1 Nitrososphaera sp.
AAAAAGGCTATGCATTGGTATGAGCAAGCATTTTTTGGTCATTCTCTATTGGAAGACAGACCGCGAGGGTTTTTGTCCTACAACTATCAAAAATGAACTTGAAATAATACCGTATTTCCAGAGCAGGAAGAAATGGACGGGTGGGAGTTGAACCCACGACCTCAGCAATAATATTCTCAATGTTCCGCCTCCTATCTAGAAAGCGGATGTTGAATGAGAACTATGGGCTCAAATCCCACCCACTCCACTTTTTCTTTACATGTTCCGTAGCTCTGTATACCGTCAAGTGAAGTTTTGAGAAAGCCTGTCCATGCAATGATCTCAAAGAGACTTAATACATAGTTTTGAGAGTTTCTTTCTTACAAGATAAACAGCGGGGATCTGAGGAACAAAATCAACGCATGTGCCAGTTTTGAACGCAATTATATACAAGATCAAAGGTCTGTTGTCTTCATTGGACAGAAGGTTGCATAGGCGCGCTCACATCATTGCCTAGTCAAAGTCAAACAGATCGCCAAGGAAACCTCTTCGTCTTCTATGCCCTCTGTAATGGTAATAGTCATCGTCATAATCGTCATAATCTCTGTCTCTGTGGTAGCGACGGTAATGTTCTTCATCAATTCTGTTTTGAGCCATAGCTATCTTATCTAATTCGCCCCTATCAAGCCAAATTCCATTACAAGAGGGACAATAGTCTATATCAGCTTCATATCGTCTAATCTCCTGCATTTGTGTTAAGCAGTAGGGGCAGTTAACACCAACAGTTTGCTTGTTGGGGCTTCCAACTTTCAAAACTCAAAGTCACCTCCAAAATCACCACCGATAGTATCAAAGCCAGAAGACTCGTCGGTGCTGATATCTGCTCCAACATCGCTGACGACGCCGTTATCATTAGCAGCCGACTGAGTGTCTGCCGCGCCCTGTGCGTCGGCATTTGCAGTCTCTCCTGCCATAGCTGCTTCTGCAGGGTTCATTGCCATTCCCATAAATGACATCATTGATGCAAACATTATTGCACTCATTATCCCAGAGAATATCATCATTGGTATCCATGCCCTGTTGTCATCCATGAATGACTCAACGCCTCTTCTGTCTCGATTCGTATACATGCTCTCGAGATCTCTTGATTTCTCTTCCAATTCTTGCTTCTTAAAAGAAAGGAGTGTGCTTCCAGTGTCGGTTACGCGCGCCTGAGCCTTTTTGCCAAAAAGACCTTTCTTTTGCTCAGCAACAATCAGCTTTTGAACTGCAAGATCATTTAGGATCATCTCGACCTCTGCTTTGCTAATCTTTGTTACTTTTGCAATTTTGCCAGCATCTACGATGCCCCTTGAAATTGCATTAAGCACCGTAAAGTGCTTAGGGCTTTCGGTTACTTTGATATTTTGACTCATGAGAGTAGGGCAGCCATTATTTTATTTAAAAAATAGGTCCACTTTGTCTTGCATTGTCTTGCTAGCTACCTAGGCTAATGCAGGTTTTACCTACAATAGAGTCGACATCATAAAATCATAATTTTCATTTTGTAAAAACAAACGATAAGGTGTCGCCTAATATGCTGATGTCTGACTTCTTGCCCAATATATCATACGAAAGCTCGGAGATCAGGGTCTTTACGTAAAGAGACCACTTTGTTCCAAGGCTATGCTGGATCTTGAAGTAATATTTTCCATCACGAACCTCGATACTTTGCTGCATCCATGAGACCGTCAGCCATGCACGCATAACCTCTACGAAATCCTCTACATCATGGCTGTTCTTCATGAATGCAAGTATATTTGTGAACTTTTGTTTTTCTAGCCTTTGAGCAAGGTTTACTATCTGCTCGTCAGTGAGCTGGCTTAGGACCTCTCTTAGAAAAGCTTCTGTCATGGGAAGAAGCCCAACTTTCCGTTCATATCTTTCCCATTGTATATGGTTTGAAAATATCTTTGCCACATAATTGTTAAGGCTGACGCGCTCTAACTCGGCATCCATTCTAAGCTCATTAATAAGAGAAGATGGGAGCCTAAAAGTGACAGTTTCAGTTTTGGTTCTCTTGGCGTCGGAATCATCGTCGCCTTTGGGCACAGTGTATACAGCTTACCTTAGTTTTTGATTAAATTAAAAGGTTCTCTTTAGATCATTGTGGATCAAGGGCTGCACATAGATGGGAGCGATTAGTGTTGACTGGGTTACCATCGGCGTGAGTCGCCTTCGAGCAGTCCTGAACCATGGTGTATCCTGTCTATATGCTTTGAAAGCTCTTCGTTGTCCTTGAATTTGGATACGCAGTAAGGACATGATGTATGTTGGTTTTTGTTATTATTGACGACCATACCTACCATTATTCCGTCAGAATATTTAGCAGAGACGTTTACCTTGCAAGACAAAGTAAACGTTCCAGTGAAATACTGCATGAGTAGTTCGGATTCTGTTAATAAGATTGGAATCTGAACTTATCATGTTACAAGACTACATCCTCTGGCTAATCTTTGGGTTGTTTGTTGGCATCGCTATGGCTATAGACTTAGGTGCCATAGGTGCACTGAGAAATAGACTAGGCGTCAAAGAATCACTATCATCTAAGCAAAGTGCGGAAGATAAGAAAAAGAGCACATTCAAACAAGCACTAACATGGACCATTGTATGGATATCACTTGCAGTAATTTTTGCAGGAATTATTTATGTGATTGCAGGATTTGACAGATTTCTTGAATTTATAACTGGATATACCCTTGAAAAATCACTCAGCATCGACAACATGTTTGTATTTATCATTATTTTCTCTTCCCTTGGAATCCCTCATCAATTTCAGCACAAGGTGCTTTCTGTTGGGATTATAAGCGCAATAGCCATGAGGATTCCGCTGGTAATTGCAGGAGCATCACTCCTTGAAAACTTTCACTGGATGATGTATGTCTTTGGCGCTTTTCTGCTTGTTACTGCAATACGGATGGCGATCCAGAGAAAAGGAAAGGAAAAGATCGACATCGAAAGGAATATTGCAGTAAGGTTGTTGAAAAGGTTTGTTCCGCTTACGTCCAAGCTGTATGAAAATAGATTTCTGGTTCGGTTGACGGACGGAGCCCTCTATGCCACCCCGATGCTTGTAGCCCTTGTCATAGTAGAAGTTACCGACCTTGTATTTGCAATAGATTCGATACCTGCAGTTCTGGCTATTACTACTGACCCGTTCATAGTGATCACATCAAACATCTTTGCAATACTTGGTCTCCGGAGTCTATACTTTATGCTTGCTGGGATGATGGAAAAGTTCTACTATCTGAAGCCGGCACTTGTCGCTTCGCTTATATTCATAGGAGCAAAGATGCTGACATCAGATGTATACAAGCTACCAATGGAAATTTCATTGATTGTAATTTTTTTAATAATTGGGATCGCGTTAGGGCTGTCAGTTGTAAAAGCAAGAATAGAGAATAACAGTCATGTAACTCTTAGCAAAGAGGATTTCGACTCTAAAAAAGACGGTCTCAATTGACAAAGACTCAAAGTTAAGGTTGAATTCATGAATATGGACATAGCTAGGATTTTTGTCCGACAATTATCCAAATTGAATTCAAAATAAT
>DATDKS010000136.1:0-12622 GCA_036519825.1 Nitrososphaera sp.
ATATTCAAGGCCCTACATGGTTCACAAAGTGAAGGAAGATCTGCCAGGACACGACAATGACAGTGGAGGAATTGCAGTAGGAGGAGCCCATGGTAACAGTCCCTCGGCTCAAGGCTCACATGCCCTTCCAACTAGAAATATTGAATCCAGCTCTCAGACGACCGTACTTGATACTCAGCAATACGTCAACAACCAGGTAGCACTTTACTTTGCACTTTATCTTGCTTTCTCTATGGGGATGCTTGGCACAGTCTTAGCAACCAATCTCATTGAGTTCTATGTATTCTTTGAGTTAATGCTCGTCCCATCTTTCTTCCTAATTGCATTCTATGGTTATGGTGCAAGACGGAGGATAGCTCTAATGTTCTTTTTCTGGACCCATGTTGGGGCTGTCGTGCTGCTGCTTGGCCTTTTGGCCATGGGATTCTTTGCCGGTGGCTTTGATTTTGACACAATTAGATCAAATGCAAGCAACATCCCAGCGCAATGGCTGCCGCTGATCGTATTTGCACTTGTAATCGGGCTTGGAGTCAAACTTGCGGCATTTTTGCTTCATATTTGGCTGCCATACGCCCATTCAGAGGCTCCTACCCCCATCTCAGCACTCTTGTCTCCAGCGATGATCGGCATAGGTGCATACGGGCTATTGCGACTCTGGATTGAGCTTCTCACTGGGAGCTACGAGCAATACAGTTTGTACATCGGCATGTGGGGCCTTGCCACTATGATATACGGAGGTGCGATGGCTTTGATGCAGGACGACATTAAGAAAGTGCTCGCTTATTCCAGCATCAGCCAGATGGGTTACATACTATTCGGTCTTGGCTCTGAAAGTATACTTGGCATAACCGGCGGAACAATGATGTATATAACTCACGGCCTTGGCAAGGCGATCCTTTTCATGATGGCCGGTTCGATCATCCTCCAGACTGGCACAAGAAGCATGTCCAAGCTTGGTGGACTTGCAGGCAAGATGCCCTACACTGCAGTTATTGCAATGATAGGTGCACTTACTATCATTGGGATACCGCCTACAAGCGGCTTTATGGCCGAATGGATATTGTTCAATGGCGTATTGCAGAGTGCTACAGCACAAATGGATCCGCTAAGGACAACAATGTTTGCGCTAGGTATACTCACAACCGTACTTTCGTCTGCCTACATCCTTTGGATGTACAAGCGCATATTCTTTGGCAAGATACCAGAACAGCTAGCGCACGTCAAGGATCCGAACTGGTACATCACTGCTACAATGGGGGTGCTAGCAGCACTGACACTCATAGTAGGTGTTTATCCCGATTTGTTTCTAAACCCGATCACACATTATTACAACGATGTCATGTTTCAGGGGCAGGAAGGCGTGTTGCCTGTACCTTCACAAGACACAGGCACAGAATTAGGGGTCGCATCACAAAATATAGCACAAAATTCAGGAGGAGGAGGAGTATGAGGTTGTGGGAGGAGAAAAAGTGCAATTTGAGAGAGGATGACATATAGATGACAACAATAGGATTTGAAGGAATTGCAATCAACGTGTGGCTCGTATGGCTGCTGCCCTTTGTCGGTGCTGCAATAATTGCAGCCGTTGCACGGGCAGGCCACCGTGCTCGAGATTATACTGCAGTTGGATTTGCGCTGGCCAGTGCGATTTCTGCTGCAACCCTCATGCCTGTTGCTCTGGCTGGAACGGAGGTGCATAGCCAGATACCTTGGATCTCTTCGCTTGGTCTTAAGGCCGGTGTGCTTGCGGATCCTCTTGCCATCATCATGACGAACCTAGTGGCATCGATCTCGTTCCTTATCATAGTATACTCGACAGGGTACATGCATGGCGACAAAGATCTCACACGCTACTGGTTCTTTATGCTCTTTTTCATAGGGTCTATGCAGTTAATCGTTCTATCAGACAACCTGCTTATGGTCTTTTTTGGATGGGAAGGGGTCGGCCTTGCATCATATGCACTCATTGGATTCTGGTACTATGACAGGAAGAAGGACTATGTGGGGGTCGAGGGTCAAATCGCAGGCGGCATCCCAATGTGGGCTTCGCCCACGCACGCAGGTATGAAGGCTTTCCTCATGACCCGTGCAGGAGACGTTATGATGCTTGCAGGTATGTTCTTAATCTTCATGCACGCAGGAACATTTGGATTCAAGGAGCTGGCTGAAGACCCCTCATGGGCGATCGCAATGTCGCAGCAAAACTTGCTTGTCCCAGCCGCAGTGTTACTCTTTGGCGGCGCGGTAGGCAAGTCTGCGCAGTTCCCGCTTAACGAGTGGCTCCTAGAAGCTATGACTGGCCCCACAGCAGTCTCTGCACTCATCCACGCAGCAACAATGGTCAAGGCCGGTGTGTTCTTGGTAGCGCGTATTGGGCCATTATTCTTTGCACTTGCGTCTTTAGGAGCCTTCAGCGTTCAACAGTTCTTTGAAGTGGTTGCATGGGTCGGTGCGATCACTGCGTTCTTGCTTGCGACTCAAGCATTGGTAAATCCAGAGATAAAAAAGGTGCTTGCATATTCTACAGGCTCACAGATTGGCTACATGATGATGGGCCTTGGCATCGCAGGACTTTCACTCAACTTTGTCGACGGTTACACGGCAGGGTTCTTCCAGCTGATGAGCCATGCTATGTTCAAGGCCTCTCTGTTTATGGGAGCTGGCGCTCTACTTCATACCGTAGGTTCTAGGTTCATGAATGACATGGGGGGCCTTAAAGGCCATATGAAAAAGACATATATTTTTATGCTGCTTGCAAGCCTCTCGCTTGCAGGCGCACCTCTGTTCACATTAGGCTTTTGGAGCAAGGATGCCGTCTTTGCTGCAGTGCTTGAATCCGGCTACACCTTCTCGCAGCCACTCTTTATAATGGCAGTCGTGGTGGCAGTTATGACCGCGTTTTATACCTTCAGGATGATTGGAATGGCTTTCTTTGGTAAGAAGAGCAGACATATTGAAGAGATGGAGCAGAGAGGCCACCACATACATGATGCAGGACCCAGAATGTGGGTCCCATACGGAATATTAGCCATTGCTTCTATAGCGATAGGCGTAGTAGGATTTGCATTTGAGGCTCAGATACACCATCTGCTTGGTGAATACCTTGCCGACTCGTTTGGTATTCCGGTCCAGGAAGAGAGCGTGGAGGCCTCGATCCAAATTGCACCAGAAGGCGATAGAACATGGTTTGGATTAAATCCAATTGCTGCAATAGCATCCGTTGGCGCATTTGCAATTGGAGGCGCGCTAGGTTACCTATTTTACATTGGACGCAAGATTGATCCACAAATCATTTCAAGGAGCGTCGTCACTAGGTCTGTCTGGAAATTCCTCTATAACAGGTGGTATCTCAACACTGCTCTCTACTGGGGGGCTGTTATAGGGCCACTGGCAATTTACCGCTTCATCTGGAGATACTTTGAAAGTACGATCGTCGATGGCATCAACCCTGCCCTGCAGCAGTCGATGACTTACATGTCCGGGCTAGTCAAGGCAGGTCAGAGTGGCATCACACAGACATACCTTTTCGTATTCGCAGCAGGCATCATGATAATTGTGATGCTCCTATTTTTGTAGTAGGTGTATATGATAAAAAATGGTTGATCTCCTCTCCTCTCCAATACTAGTAACTATAATTCTGGGCTCTGTAGGTCTTGCCATACCTGTCATTGACGCGGGCAAGCGTGAAAAAGGCAGGGACAGAAATAAGATTTACAGTGCAATTGCATTTGGCGCACTGATTACGGCGATGGCCATTATCCTCTTTCGTGTCCTAACCGGTGAAGTGCTGCCAGCTGTGGCATTCTCGCAGGAAGTGATAGTAGACGACCTGTTTGGCTCATTCTTTGCCATTGCGCTCTTGATTGTGTCCATAATGGTCACTGCCTCCTCTTGGAACTATTATAAGGGCAAGTCAAATCCTGCTGCATACTATTCTCTGCTGCTGCTCTCTAGCATCGGCATGGTAATCATTGCGTATTCGACCGACCTTGTAATGCTTTTGGTCGCATGGGAGCTGATGTCTCTTCCAACCTATGCACTAGCGGGCTTTTCAAAGCGCGACCCGATCTCAAATGAGGCGGCAATCAAGTATTTCATGTTTGGTGCACTGTCGTCTGCGATTATTGTGCTTGCCATAGGACTTGTCTACGGAATAACAGGTACGACTAACATCGGAGATTCCATAAAAGCGCTTACTAACCTAGATCCTAGTCTCACGCCTATTGGCCTGCTTGCTGTAGCATTGTTCATTGCTGGCTTTGGCTTTAAGATGGGCCTGGTGCCTTTTCATATGTGGCTGCCAGATGCATATGAAGGATCGCCCTCCACCATCGGCGCACTGCTGGCAGCAGGCACCAAGAAGGCGGGCTTTGCCGCTGCGCTCCGCGTAATCGTACTTGGGATGTTTGCCCTCAACCTGGATTGGACGCTTACTCTGGCAATAGTAGCAGTCTTTACCATGACACTGGGTAACCTTGGTGCGCTGGTGCAAAGAAGCGTGCCGAGGATACTTGCATACTCTTCTATTGCACAGGCAGGCTACATTATGATAGGTATTGCCCTTGCTCCCTACTCTGATCAGGCGCTTTCAGGCTCACTATTTCATATAATGAACCACGCGGTTATGAAGTCAGCGGGATTCATTGCAGTAGCAGCAGTGGCAACTACTCTTGCAGGCTATAGCTTAGAGAGCTATCGAGGTCTGGGCAGGCGCATGCCGATTACAGCAATCGCGCTTTCAATATCTCTACTTGCACTTGCAGGCGTTCCACCGCTCAACGGTTTCTGGAGCAAGCTAGTTCTCTTTGGGGCGGGGATTAACTCCGGCGCTGTAGTCGATTGGGGTCCGTGGCTTGCAATCGCCGGCGTTCTCAACAGCGCGCTCTCGCTTGGTTACTATGCTTGGATAATGAGAAAGATGTACATGGAAGATGCTCCAGACATGCGCAGAGTAAAGGAGCCAAGGGCAATAGTCGCTGTACTGGTATTTGCTATGGTCTTTATGGTGGGATTTGGGATTTGGCACGCCCCATTGCTCGATCTTGCATCCAAGGCGGTCCCTAACCTGACATCGAGTATCACTCAAGCATCAACGGTAACAGGAGGAGGTGGAGGAGTAGCGAATATCACTCAAGCATCAACGGTAACAGGAGGAGGTGGAGGAGGCTGAGGCACCTGGCTCTGTTATCCCATACATCTATACATTTAGCTGCACTCAGTATCATAGCCCCCTCTTTCCTATCCTCTGCTCAGGATATATTATAACAGCGGTCAGACCTTATCCATAACGGACAAGAATTAGGAAGCAGAGCACATATACAATACTGGGAGGCACTGTTCACTCCAACTTTTATTAATAATATGTGAAGGTAAGTGGCTACATGGTAGAAATTGAAAAGGTTGAAGAGCAGATAGGCGAAGTCCTAGGACTAGAAATGGCAGCTCAGAAAGCAGTAGAGGAGCTCTCTTTAAAAGGTCTGCTAGATAAACGAGGAATAAAGGGAAAACTACGGGGAATGAAAAATGAAGCTGCCAGCCATCAGAAAAAGATTGAAAAATTAATGCAGACGATTTCAGAATCAGAGGGTTTAAGCCAGGATACCATAAGACAGCATGCTCAAGAAGCATCACAGAAGGCATCACAAATTATGCAAACATATCTTGGGGAAGATCCTGATACACTGGATGCATTAGAATTCTTGTGTCTTGCAGAAGGAAGTGAAGTAACTCATTATGAAGTGCTAAGCGAAGTGGCTAAGGAATTAAACGAAAAGAAGTTTGCAACAGAAGTCAGATCTATCTTAAAAGAAGAAAAAGAACACCTCAAGTTATGCACACAGCTTGCAAAGGAAAATAGTATCAGGAGTTGAAACAAAGAGCTGTAGTAGGAACCTCATCTCTTTTTCATGATCATTTTAGCAGGTATGGGTTTGTTATTCTGTTGTTTTTGCAGAATCTGTGTCTTTCCCTTGTTTGTTCTCCTTGTGGCCCATTGCTTTTGAATCTTGTTCTATTGCATCTGCGGGGAGACCTGGATCTTCGCCGATCTGCGGTAATACTTCGTCATCCTTGTTTCTTTCTTCCTCGTCCTTGGGTGGGGTTTCTGAATTGCCCATGGTATTAACTGATCCGACAGTATGGTATATAATTATGAGTTGAAAACAGGATTGAATCGATCATGGCAATGAAACTATGATTATGGTTCTGTATCAGGATTTTCTTATTATTTTTGCAATGTTAAATAAATTATGCTTCAATATAGTCCCTATTTATCCCAGAAACGAAACGAAACATCCTTATTTTATAAGATGCTTCGACTTGCGAAATTACACGAACGATGATATGCGAAGAACTTCTAACCGTCTGAGTTTGGCGATAAAGAAGACACAGCCCACGGGCCATACTATGAATCGTAGAAGCCAATACGTGGTTGAATCATTTGTTAAAACATTTCAGTTGCTTGAATCTTTCTGTTATTATCCCTGCCGGCATAGACTATAATGATAAATAACTATAAGCTAAAAGGCTTCAGAGTTTTGCGATTATTTTCCCTTAGTCTTGAAAACTATCGCAGTTTTGGAGGAGATGGTGAGAGCGACTTCAACGATACATCGGTCTAATAGGACCAGTGAGTCTTTAAAGTGGAGAGAACGGATGTAGTTGAAAAAAAGAATGCACATACACCCTGATAAGGAGTTTTGAAGATTGCTTTGATGATGGAACGCTGGTTGCAACTCTTATGACCGTAGCAGCCAATTATGATCTAATTGTGAATTTAACAGAGCAGCACTTGGCAGCACAACGTAAGAGGGTTGACGGTGTTGTTAGTTTGTTAGATAAAATCTACTTTAAACAGATAATGCATATACTCTTCCTAAATCAGAGATGGGTAGAAAAAATGTTGAAACACTTTCTCAGCAGATATTCGAAAAATTGAAATCAACAAGCCTGTATCGATACATAGAAAAATTGTACACGATCTAGACAGATACGCTTCAGTAGAGGATCAAGGATTGACAGCTGCATTCTAAATTCAAAAAGATCTCCAGCACGGCGGCATTCGATATTGTGGTGGCTCTTTAGAAGAGGGCATGAAAATTCAGCATTCACATATCGATGCCGGTCATTTCAGAGGCATCGCCTAATTTACAGTTAAAATCAGGATTTTTGACCTTTTTCACCCTTTTTCCAAATTTGTATCTGTCCGCCATATACTTCGTTATCATAAACAAATGAAGGAACTTGTGAGTAGTAGCCCTCACGTCCTGAGCTGAAGGTTTTTGGAGCTAATGGGATTTCATGTTCTTTTCCGTCTGGCATTCTAATTGTGGCAAATGCAATTTTACTTTTCGGTCTCTGCGATGAAGTGTCTTCGGACATGAAAACTCGTTATGCTAGAATACCAAATAACTACTATAAAATCATATTGCAGGATATCATGATTCTCGATGCACAAACTACCCGCTTGCAAAAGATTGACATTATATTAAATAATATGGATATTCGGGTCTACAGTAACGCTGTCGGCGAGAGGGGGTCTTCTCCTTCGACTGGACGCTGCTGATAAATTTACAGGCCCTTTGAATCGGTCTGCAGCTTCTTGGCAGAATCTGGGTCTTTGTCCGTGTAGTATTTCACCATACCCAACTTGAGCACTTTGAGCGATAGTAGAGCGCATTTGATCCTTGCTGGGCCTAAGTTGACAAGCCCTATGCTTTCCAAGATGTCGTCTTTATTCAGATCCCTTACAGATGTCAGCGGTTTGCCCATAATCATCTCCGTCAGCATTGAAGCGCTTGCTTGGCTGATAGCACAGCCTCTTCCCTCAAACTTGATGTCCTCTATCTTGTCGCCATGAACCTTAAGGTGCATGTCAATCTCGTCACCGCATAGCGGGTTGCTGTCGTGTATACTCACATCTGCGTCAAGCAGTTTGCCCTTATTGCGAGGGTTACGATAGTGATCCAGTATTATTTCACGATAAATGTCGTCACTCAAATCTTGAATATCCTCCTTGCTTCGTCAAGTGCGCTAACAAAGATATCGACTTCCTCCTTTGTATTGTAGATATAAAAACTTGCCCTAGATGTCGCCGCAACGTCAAGCCTCTCCATTAGGACTTGTGCGCAGTGATGACCGGATCTTATTGCAACGCCATGATCATTCATGATTGTGGCTAGATCATGCGGATGGATGTCACCAATGTTAAACGATATCACCCCACCTCTGTCATTTATGTTGCGTGGACCATAGAGCGTTACGCCTCTGACTCTAGTTATCTTATCAAGTGCGTACTTGGTCAGCTCGACTTCATGCTCTCGGACCCTGTCCATGCCAATGTTGTTCAGATAGTCAATAGCAGTAGCAAAACCAATAACGTCGGCAATATTTGGAGTTCCACCCTCGAATTTGTAGGGAAGGTCGTTGTATCTTGTCTCATACTTGTGGACCTCCTTTATCATGTCGCCTCCTCCTATAAAGGGCGCCATATTTTCGAGGATTTCCTTTTTGACATACAGTATCCCGACGCCTGTAGGTCCAAGCATCTTATGCGCTGAGAAAGCCATAAAATCGCAGTCCATCTTTTGGACATCCACAGGCATATGCGGAACTGATTGCGCAGCGTCTACAAAAACAGGCGTGCCTACTTCATGCGACATTTTGATGATTTCATTTATTGGAACAATAGTGCCAAGCACGTTTGACATATGTGTCACTGATACTAGTTTGACCTGATGATTATTGCTGTCAAGGTAATTCCTGTATTCATGCATCTTTAGGTAGCCGCTGTCGTCTGTTCCAACGTATTCCAGCTTGGCCCCTTTTTCAGAAGTCAGTATCTGCCATGGCACGATGTTGCTATGGTGCTCTATTTCAGATATGACAATGCTATCATTTTTCTTAATGTTTGCCCTGCCCCATGAGTAGGCAACAAGGTTTATGGCTTCTGTGGCATTACGAGTAAAAACGATCTCTTCAGTCGATCTAGCATTGATGAACTCTGCCACCTTTTCTCTTGTCTTTTCAAACTCAAGTGTAGCTTCTTCTGCAAGTTGATGCACCGCACGGTGAATGTTGGAATTATAATTCATGTAGTAATCGCGGATGGCATCAATTACTGCAAGAGGTTTTTGGGTAGTGGCAGCATTGTCAAGGTATACCAGGGGCTTACCTCCGCTAACGGTACGCTTGAGGATCGGAAAGTCCTCTCTTATTTTTTCGACATTGAGTGCACCTTTTTGCATCATTTCCCTAGTCCAGCTTGATGTAAATTGCGTTATCCTGTATTTTAACCTTGTAAGTTTTAATCGGCTCTTCAGCAGGCAGGTTCTGGGGCATACCGCTGTCAAGCTTGAACGCTGATAAGTGTAATGGACATGTCACTGTGTTTTCCTCCTCGTTCATAATTCCAGTAGATAAATCGGCGTAAGCGTGCGTGCATATTCTGTCGGTGGCATATACATTGCCTCCTATTTTGGCGACCAGAATTTTTTTGCGGCCCTGATCAAAATCTAGCATGTCACCATTTTTGAGCGACTTTTCGTTGCATACCTTTACCCAATCTCCTCCTTCTTCTGACATAACCCATTCAGCTACCTGTACTTGTAGTGTTTTTCAAAGAGGTCTTGTGTTTCGCGGTAGCGCGACTTCTCAACTTCCAGTATCTGTTCCATTGCCTCGTCTGTCCTCAGCATCAGCTGCTTTCCTTGCCACTTGCTCTCAATAAGATAGTTGATCCATGCCCTGATGGTTGGGCCCATCTTTCTCGATAGCGGCTCAAGAAAGCCGGCTACAATTTCACGCTTGGCACCTTCCCTGCTGAGGCCTCTTGTCGTTAGATAGTAAATCTGGTTCTCATCCATCTGAGCTACAGAGGCCGAGTGCGTAGCTTTTACTTCATTAGTCTCTATTTCAAGGCCAGGTATTGCATCTGATTTGGCTCCTCTGTCAAGAAGGATTGCATGCCCTGCTAAGTATGATTCTGTCCCTCTCCCCTGCTTGTCTATCTTTATCATACCCTTGAACAATGATTTTGAATTGTCCTTGAGCACGGATTTGACAAGCACTCTTCCTCTAGTGTGAGGTCCTCGGTGGATGAGGTTAGATGTGACGTCAAAGGATTGATTGCCTACGCCAAACACTATCTCGACGTCCTCCGAGGAAGCACCAGGCCCTATCATGACGCCGTCCGTCTTGTAGCGTGAAAGCAACGACCCAAACATGCCGAGATACCAGGACATCTTACCATCTCTTTCAATGAACGCCTTCCTGTTTGAAACGTTGATAGTATCATGACCCATTGCCTGTAGGGTTACTAATTCCAGATGTGCGTTAGGGTTGACATGGGTCTCAACTAATTCGAAATACCCTTGCTGTACATCTTGCCTACCTGATGAACCGGGTGCATATAACTCCTGCACAATGGTTGCTTTTGAGCCGGTGTCTGCCACAACGATGTTTCTGGATATCAGCGAAGTGCCATCGTCTGCAAGGGAAGTGATTAGTCTTATAGGCTCTTCAAGTATGATGTTTCTTGGGATATAAATGAAAATGCCAGACTGGAAAGCCGACCCCTCAAGTGCGAGGAACTTGTCCTCCAGATAATTCGGTTGATTTGCAGCCATGTGTAACTTGATGAGATCACCGTGATTAGTCAGGGCGTCCCTAATACTCGACAGGATCACACCCTGTTTGGCGACACTATCGCGGATGAAAATCTTGTTTATTTCTTGACCTACTTGGAGAATTCCCGTTTCCCGCTCGAGCTCTTCTAGTCGCTCAGAGAGGTCTTTGCTAAGTGCAGTAGGCCTTGTCGTTTGCGGCGTAAAATGAATGCTTTCTGGCTTTATCTTGTTGACATCTGAATACTTCGAGTAGAGCGGTGAGACTTCGGCAGGCAGCGACTGATACTGTAAGAACGCCTGCTTGCGTATAGAAGCAAGCCAGCTGGGCTCCTGAGCCGCTAATGAATCAATATGCCCGCTGCTAATTGAGGACAGAGTAGTAGCAGTAGCCATTGTGGATCACAAAAGGTGTGGGTTAGAGTTAGGGTCAGAGTAGAGGCTTAACCGACTGAGCCTTCCATTTCAAGCTTGACTAGCCTGTTAAGCTCTACTGCATACTCCATTGGAAGCTCCTTTGTGAATGGCTCCATGAACCCACCGATGATCAGTGAGAGCGCGTCTGACTCTGAATATCCTCTACTCATCAAGTAGATTATTTGGTCCTCACCTATCTTGCCTACTGTTGCTTCGTGAGTGATAGTTGCGTCGTCCTCATTGACCTCGATATACGGGTATGTGTCAGTTCTAGAGTGCTCGTCTAGGAGGAGTGCATCACACCTTACGTTTGATTTGACACCTGTTGCGCCCTTCGCAACGTGGAGCAATCCCCGGTAGGTTGTCCTGCCTGAGTCCTTGCTAACAGACTTGCTAGTTATTCTAGAAGTGGTGTTCGGCGCAAGGTGGACTGCCTTGGCTCCTGCATCTTGGTGTTGATCCTTTCCTGCAAATGCCACTGATATGACCTCAGCATGTGCGTTCTTGCCAAGCATGTAGACGCCGGGGTACTTCATCGTTAGCTTGCTGCCGAGGTTGCCGTCGATCCATTCGACCTTGGCGCCTTCATAAGCATAGGCCCTCTTTGTCACAAGGTTGTAGACATCCTTGCTCCAATTTTGGATTGTTGTATAGCGTATCTTGGCGCCCTTCTTGGCAATTAACTCCACAACGGCAGAGTGGAGCGACTCTGTGGTGTAGACAGGTGCGGTGCACCCTTCTATATAGTGCACTTCTGCACCCTCGTCTGCGATGATAAGCGTTCTCTCAAACTGTCCAATGTTCTCTGCGTTTATCCTAAAATACGCCTGCAGCGGAAGGTCGACTTTGACGTTTGGCGGGACATAGATAAACGAGCCGCCAGACCATACCGCGCTATTGAGTGCGGCAAACTTGTTGTCCTCTGGCGGGATAACCTTTCCAAAATGCTTCTTGACTATTTCTGGGTATTCCTTTACTGCAGTGTCAGTGTCGGCGAAAATTACGCCCTGCTTTTGTAAGTCTTCCCTTAAATTGTGATAAACAGTTTCAGATTCATACTGTGCACCAACTCCTGCAAGGAACTTTCGCTCAGCCTCTGGGATGCCAAGCTTTTCAAAGGTGTTCCTTACTGATTCTGGAACATCATCCCAGTTCTTGCTGCTGTTCTCTGATGCTTTGGCATAATAGTAAATATTCTGAAAGTCGATTTTGGACAGATCTCCTCCCCAATTTGGCATAGGCTTGCTCAGGAAGACATCGTATGATCTCAACCTGAAATCCCTCATCCAGTCGGGCTCGCCTTTCATCTTGCTAATTTCCTCGACGGTGCCTCTTGAGAGACCCTTCTTGCTGAGGTAAACGTAAAGCTCTGTTGAATCCTTAAAGTCATACTTGCTATAATCCATGTTAAGGTCTTCTTTTGCACTCATACGCTTGATATAACTGCGTTATGTTTTATATACATTTTGCATATGCGAGATCCGGTGACTCGTATGAATATTTGCAATTCAAGCTGCTAGCCAGCCTTTGGAATTAAGTATATACAGTTAGCCAACTGACCTATCCCCAAATCATGAAGTTCC
>DATDKS010000137.1:0-4236 GCA_036519825.1 Nitrososphaera sp.
GGTTTGAACTGTTTGCATCTACAGTGGTCCTCACCTAGCCATTAGCGTATTTAACGTGCTGCTCAGTAGTGATATCTGTTATCCTTATTACTATCGTATCGCTTGCCCTGTTGAACAGCCTCTGCCTCTTATCATTTGTAAATATCCAGCCAAAGAACACATCTATTGGCAACAAGAAAGCTTTGCCAAAGCTTTGGATCGCAACGCCTCTACTGTCAGCTAAATTCCCAGCCAAGTTCGTTGTCTTTATCTTGAGCAGCTTCTTTCCTATTGACTGTCCAGTGGTGGATTCAAAATACAACCAGTAGCCAAAGAACAGCAGACTTTGCACCGCAAATCTCACGGCTCCTAACCCTGGATTTCCCTGCACACCTTGATTAAAAGCAAGGGGTGCATATGCTATTGCAAATATTACTTCAATTGCTACAGTTACTATGATAAAGTCGACAAGCCATGCCCAGAACCTAGTACTCCACCTGGCTAATGTTATTTCTGGCGGTTGGTTTGGTTCTCCATTTGGTTGACCTTTTGGTTCTAAACTCATGCTTATACTTTACACCAATCTTATTATAAGATGATGAATGTTGTGCAATGCACCGCATTACTAGATTTTATTATCGAATAATTCCAATATATCGTGCATGAGCAAACAAGAAGCGAGCTCTAGAAATCCTCTCAAGCTTATAGCAATCGCCTTATCAATATACATCATATGGGTTGCAGCGACTTACATTTTAGAGGGCAGAATACATCTTTTCCAAACGGTTGATCCACTAGGTAGGATGACCTATGTGATAATAGCAAATATTGTCATTGGTACAGTCTTGTCTGCAATAGCAATACGATACTCGCTGAAAGCACGACTTGTCAAACCAGAACAATTAGGACTGAACAAATCACGACTTAGAACTGCAGCCGTTATAGCTTCAGCTGCGGCAGGTGGTCTCGCTCTGTTCATACTTCAGAACGCAAGAACCCTAGAACCAATTGTTGTATTTAACGTGTTCATGCAAGTCTTACCTGTCTCAATAGCAGAAGTTATGGTATGTTGGGCTCTAATAGGCTCAAGCTTTGAATCAATTGCAAAAAATAACAACAAGAGAAAAAAAATTATATCAGTTATAGCTGGTGCAATTGCCGCATCGGTACTCTTTGGAGTGTACCATTATGCACATAGTCCACCTTTCAACCAGACAAGCTTTGTACTATTCTTAATGCTCCCAAGCATTGCAACTGCTGTCACGTACTTTTTAGGAAGAGATATTTACGCAGCAGTCATAGTGCAGAATTTCATGGGGATATTTGGGGTTCTAGCAAATCTTCCGGCGTTAGAGCCGTTTAGACAACCAATGGTTCCAATCTATGCGCTCTCTGCTGTTTCTGTTGCAGCGCTTTCAATATCCATATCAGTCATACTGAAAAGGACTCAGAAAGGGATACAAAATTCTTCTAACAGCTAGCTGTCAGAGATAAAGGCAAATCAAATGCAGAGAGTGGTGTCACAGTATGACTGCAAAGCCCCAGGTTAAACCTAAAAAAACAGCAGATTGTGATTTGTCGATGTAATACTTAAGATGTGCGATGGACATATACGATAATCGCAAGGAATCTCGCAGAGCTATCTTCGCTTATGCGTTGCTCATCCTTTCTTCTCTGCCACTGTCTCTATTTTCTGACTTGACATAACGACTCTTCAGATTGTTCTGGCGTAAGATATTGATTTAACTATTAAAAGCACATATTGATTGACCTAAATGCATGGTCAAGGAGCAGTTTGCAATGTCATTTCATAATCTTGCGATGACTTTGATAGTTGTCTCAGTTTTGCTCTTCCCTTTTTATATTCATCAGTTCGCTTCGAGTCAATTGCAGGTTTCACCCTACGGACACCAACAGAATGAAGAAGATGGACAAGCCAACA
Source organism: Nitrososphaera sp. (assembly GCA_036519825.1). Classification (GTDB taxonomy): domain Archaea; phylum Thermoproteota; class Nitrososphaeria; order Nitrososphaerales; family Nitrososphaeraceae; genus Nitrososphaera. The sequence goes on from DATDKS010000137.1 coordinate 1,922, forward strand.
AAAACTTACCGGCTATGGTTAGTAATATCGGAAGATTAGAAGAAGGCGGCGGCGTCATCGCAACCGAACAGCATGCAACAAACTCATCTTCCTATTTTATTTTTCCAAGCCAAAAACAATTCTTCTTCCCATCTGTTAATGCTACTAGACAGACAGATCTGGCCATATTTAATGGGACCTGGACAGTCGAGAATTCACGCGCAATAGCACAATCCTTAGCGAAGTTAGATCCCCACCCTCCCAAGATGGCTTTTGAGGTTGATCACTACCTTCCGAGCAATGAGACTGGCTCAAAAATCCATATGCGCGTATATGATCCAGGAGTAAAGAGTAAACCCTCGCCTGCATTAATTTTTGTACATGGTGGGGGATGGAGTGTCGGAAGCATTGATGACTATTATAATTCGATTAGACGATTAGCAAACTCTTCAGGCTTGTTAGTTGCTGCAATGGATTACAGATTGGCACCGGAAAATCCATTTCCTGCTGGACTACATGATGTAATCGCTACTGTGAAATGGATAAAAGAAAACGGTGAAAGCATAGGCATTGATCCTAATAGGATTGCGCTAGGAGGAGATTCTGCAGGTGCAAACTTGGCGTTAGCTACCGCAATAGCTCTTCGTAGTGAAGGACAAGGAGACGCGCTGAGAGCCTTATACCTTCTATATGGCCTTTACACTCCAGATAAAAACACTGAATCAATGCGACTGTTTGGAAATGGTGAATATGGAATTACAAAAACTCAATTTCAATGGGTAATGAATATGACTTTTCAAAAACCCGAGGATTGGAGTAATCCTTTGGCGTTTCCAATACTTGACAACCTCACGGGTCGGCTGCCTCCAATGTATATCGCTGCCATGGGGCTAGATCCACTCAGAGATGACAGTTTGTTACTATCCGACAAACTAAGACTAGCGGGTCAGGAACACTATCTATCAGTATGGCCGGGGGTCACACATGGAGCTCTATCTGTGATATCTGTAACTCCGGAGATAGAGCAATATGTCGATGCTATGTCAACTTACTTGAAAGGGGTTCTACTGCCAGATAATCAAGAGCCTACCCAGGATAATGCATTCGGCAGAGCCCAAACAGAGCATGTACAGGTAGGAGACATTAGTATTGCTTACAAACGGTTTGGAGAGGGCAAGCCCATCCTATTCATTTCTGGAACCAGTCAAACCAAAGACGTATGGGAACCCACATTACTGTCGGATTTGGTTGCAACTAACCGCACGGTCATCATATTCGATAACCGCGGAATAGGAGAGACTACCGTTGGAACAAAGCCATTTTCGATCCAACAGTTTGCAAACGACACTGCAGGATTGCTTGATGCCCTACACATAGAAAAGGCAGATGTTTTTGGAGCCTCACTCGGTTCATTTGTCGCCCAAGAGCTAACTCTTAATTATCATCAAAAGGTAGACAGACTAGTACTCGCTGCTGGCTATTGTGGCGGTAATGAAACGATATACCCATCTGGACAAGCAGCAGAAACTCTAATGACACTTGCGTCTCCTCAGGTTTTGCGAAATATGACGGCAGAACAACAGGCCATGATTTTAGCACCAATAATGTTTCCCCCACAATGGTTAGAGGAACATCCAGAGATACTGAATACCGTAATTCAGCTTACCCCAGTCAGATCTGCTATTCCCGAGATCATTCAACAACAAGGAATAGCAGTCGGTACATGGAAAGGATCGTGTGACAGATTGACTAGCATAACGCAGCCTACGCTAGTGATTGTTGGAGATCAAGACCTATTAGCACCAGCTGCTAATTCTGTGATGATGGCTCAGAGAATACCTAATTCGTCACTCGTTATCATGGAGGGAGCGGGCCATGGCGCGATGTGGCAAGTACCAAATGAATTCGCTGCCAACATAATGAATTTTCTTGGGACTACCGAGTAGTAAATGAAAAGATTGTAAACACAGACAAGAGACTTTTTTCTATTAGAAAGGGGACTGTTACTAGGAATCTTTTCTATATAGTGATAATATCAAAATATATTAGATATCCCTTAAAGAACATATATCTTGAAAATTTCAAGTCACATACTTACGAAGACGGAATTAAAAAAATCAGTAAGCATTATTACTATTAGGAACTTCCGACAGTTTATCTAATAACGCCTTGCCCTTAGGGGTCAGATGATTGACCACAAGGTAGTTCCCTTTACCGGGAGGCCGTCGTTCTTTCCTCACTACGTAGCCGTCCCTTACTGCACGCCTGATTATATGTTGTCCATAACCTGTTGATTTGAGCTTAGTTAGGAGCTTTACTGTGGAAATAGAGCCGCC
>DATDKS010000138.1:0-9963 GCA_036519825.1 Nitrososphaera sp.
AACCTGTGTTAGAGAGAAGCATAGGGAATTTTTTTCTCTGCCAAAAGACCTATTCTTTTCCCTTTTCAATGCTTTGTTTGTGTATCCAAAAGTAAGAGCCTCTATCGCCACCTATCCAGTAAGTCTTGGTTCGTGCGTCTACCACTATTTCCTTTGTACTATCTTCAAACCTGGCATTGTGCTTAGGTAATTTAATTTCCTCACCAGTATCAATCTGAATCATCACATCGCCATTCTTGTCTACGCTAGCATTCAGAGCTTCATAATTTGACATAAAATAAACTAAAAAGATTAGAACCTATAGAGTATTTGTGAGTTAAACGATGTAGTGTTCACCTTGTCGCTTGATCGATTAATTCGTTAGTTCATTACTCTATTGTTGCTATTGTAATCGACGGTGAGCTATAGAGTAGAACGACTTATAAAAGGAGTTTGTTCATACTCGTTAAAATGGCTAGAATTCATGTTCACACTCATGGAAAGTCTCATTCAATCCGTCCTACTTCAAAGGAACCTGCACCTTGGATTAGCCAGAGTAGAGATCAGGTCTCTGCTCTTGTTGTTGGGCTTGCAAAGGAAGGTTTGAGCCCAAGCGAAATAGGACTGAGGTTAAGAGATGAACACGGGATACCACTCGCCAAGCCTGTTCTAGGCAAGAGCGTCACTGACGTTTTGATAGAGAATAATATAATGTCAGAGATGCCAGAAGATTTGGACAAGCTAGTTAGAAAAGCTCTTGGTCTTCAGAAGCACCTTAGAGTTCACAATAGCGACCACAGGAATGTGCGGTCCCTCGAGTTGGTAGAGTCCAAGATCCACAGAATGTCGGGGTACTACAAGCGAGAGGGCAAGATTCCAAAGAACTGGAAATACGCAGCAGTGATTGCCCAGCTAGAGTAATAAAGAAAAGGTACCACGACAGATGAGTGAAAGGCTTACTGATGCAGTTAAACATATTTCGGAAAAATTGAGATCGACTGTAGAAGATGGCAATGAGATTTCCATCATTACACATCTTGACGCAGATGGAATCACGTCCGCTAGCATAATGGCATTGGCACTCAGGCGTATGGGTGCGCGCTATTCTGTCAGGGCAGTCTCTGACATGAGCTCCTCCCTTGTTGAGAAGATGGGGGTTGAAGGCCGCGATTTTTATGTTATAACGGACCTAGGAGGAGGTTGGGCTTCACATCTGAGAAAAACACTTGCCGACAAGTGGGTCATCGTCGACCATCACGAGATTACGGAGGAAGAGGTACTAACAGACGATGGCGATCAGATACTAAACCCATGGAAATTTGGCATTGATGGAGGAAGAGAGGTGGCCGCAGGGGGTATGGCTTACTTGGTTGCAAGCACGCTTGATTTCAAGAACCGCGACCTATCATCTATGGCAGTTGTTTCAGCTGTGGCCGACAAGCAGGACGAAGGGGAAAAAAAGTCATTTTCTGGTCTAAATGCCGAAATACTAAAAAGCGCCCAGTCGCTCGGTCTCGTAAGCGTCGATTTAGATATCATACTTGCAGGAAGAGAGACACGTCCTGTGCATGAGGCACTTGCAAACACACCATTTCATTACATCGATGGACTCACTTGGGACATGGAGGCATGTTACCACTTGCTCAAGAGCGCTGGTATAAAGCTCAAAGAAGATAATAGTGGTCGTTGGCGCGCGCTGGCAGAGTTCTCACAGGAAGAGAAAAGTGCCATTGTTGACGCAATAGCCAAGTTTGTGGCTGCTTCAGATAAAAGGATATCCGAAATATTGCGAGACGATCTTATTGGCTATGTCTACACGCTTGCAAAAGAGGACAGGCGCAGTCACCTAAGAGATGCAAGGGAATTTTCAACTATGCTCAATGCATGCGGTAGAACAGGGAGGGCAGGAGTAGGCATTGCAATATGTATAGGAGATAGAAACAATGCATTGACCACAGGAGAGGAGATACTGAAAAAGTATAGGAGGACTCTACGCGACTCTATCTCCAGTATTTTTGGCGAAAGATGGCGGCTTGCTGACGATGGCAAGATTGCCTTTGTCAATGGTGACGGCATTTTGGAGGAAGACATGCTGGGGGCCATCTCATCGCTGCTCAGCGGATCACCTTCCTTTCGGGGTAGGCTATTATTTGTCAGGAGACTCACAAAGGATGGGACATCCTACAAGTTCTCCTCAAGGAAATGCCTTGATTGCAAGTTCCAGCTAAACCTTGGTATGATGATGCGTCAGTGCTCTAAGGCAGTAAACGGGACAGGCGGCGGACATTCAGCTTCTGCAGGATGTAGCATCCCATCTTCCGGACTTGAGGATTTTATCGCCTGTATAAAGGCCGAGATAACAAATGATTCAAAATTCACCGCGGAGACATCTTGACGTTGCAGTTGCAGTTGAGATCTCCTTTTCGAGCAGCACCCAAGCAAAGGCGACTGTTAAGGCATTAATACCAGACAATGTTAACTTTCCAAAGGGTCTGTCAATGAAAATCTTTTCAAGAGACTCTATGCTTGTAATTGAGCTGACAGGCAAAAATATTCCAACTGCAACGATATTGAGCACCCTTGACGAACTTCTTGAGCATATATCGCTAGCAAAGAAAGTGATGGCCGACTAATGCTGGACCCCAGAATTTTGAAAGAAAACCCAGAGTCCGTTCGGGACATGTTGAAGAGGCGTAATATAACAGATTTCCCGTTAGATGAGCTGATAGTGCTACACAAGCGCCGCGGTGAGCTTATTACCAAGACTCAGGAGCTTAGGCAGAAAAAAAACCAGCTGTCCGAAGCCATTGCAAGCAAGAAGAAAAAGTCCAAACAGGAGGATGTGTCTTTTGAACTTGCGGAGATGAAGGAGGTCAGCCTATTAATTGACCAGACGGAATCTGAAGCAATTCAAGTTGAGGAGAAGTTCAACCGGCTTATGATGGCTTTGCCAAACTACTTAAACGAAGGCGTCCCGGTTGGCAAGGGCGAAGAGGATAATGTCGTTATTCGACAAAATGGTAGGCCCATACGACCGGATTTTAGTCCAAAGGATCACGTTGAGGTGGCCGCATCGCTTGATCTTGTAGACCTCAGCCGTGCAGCTAAAATATCAGGCTCGAGGTTTTACTTCCTAAAAAATCAGCTTGTAAAGTTGAACCAAGCATTGGTCAACTTTGCACTCGACTTTTTATCAGGGCATAACTATACTCTAATCCAACCACCATACATGATTAGAAAAGAGCCCATGGCCGGCTCTGTTATACTGAATGACTTTGAGGACGTCATTTACAAGATAGAGGATGAGGACCTTTACATGATAGGCACATCTGAGCATGCTATTGCTGGTATGCATATGGAAGAGATCCTAGAAGGAGTAAAACTTCCAATTAGATACGCTGGTTTTAGCTCGTGCTTCCGTAAAGAGGCAGGAGCACACGGCAGGGACATGAAGGGGATATTTCGGGTTCATCAGTTTGAAAAGGTGGAGCAATTTATCTACTGTAGACCAGAAGAGTCGGGGAGGGAACATGAAAAGATGCTTGCACTATCTGAAGAATTTTTCAAGCAGCTTGGCATTCCTTACCGGGTAATGTTACTCTGCTCGGGCGACACCGGTAAGATATCAGCCAAGACATACGATATTGAGGCCTGGATGGCAGGCCAAAGTGCATACAGGGAGATCGTTTCTTGCTCAAACTGCCTGGACTATCAGTCTCGAAGACTTCGCATACGATTCCGTGACAAGACCAACGAAGAAACACGTCTTCTGCATACGCTCAACAGCACACTTGTCGCAACAGAGCGCACGATGGTCGCGATACTCGAAAACTTTCAGACTGCAAGAGGCACGGTGGAGGTGCCAAAGGTGCTGCAAAAATACTTGGGCGGTTTGGAGGAGATTCGAGCTTGAGCCTGACGCATCATATATATATTATAAATTTTAGTCAAAGAATGGTAAGAAGAAGAAGTTATGGCGAAAGGAGCGAGAAAGGGAGGCAGAGTGCGCGACAAGTGGCGCGACAAGCAATGGGTAATTGTAAATAAACCCTCAGGATTCGAGCCGCAAATGGCTGTTAATTTTATACCAGTTACGGACGCAACTCAATCAAAGGGACGTACAATTGAAAATACGCTGCACGACATGATGAAAGGTAACCCGGACCAAAGCATGGATCAACACCAAATTAAGGTCTTTATCCAGATAGACAAGATAACCGATGGTGTGGCAACTACCGTTTTTAAGGGTCACGAATATGCCAAGGAGTTTCTCCGGAGCCTTATTCGGAGAGGTAGTTCTATGATCACATTTACTGATGACTATACTACATTAGATGGCCATACTTTCAGAGTTGCAATGGTTACATTCACCCATCGCAGGGTTAATTCATCCAAAAAACACGAGATTAGGCTGATAGGCCAAAAGATCCTGTCTGAGAGAATCCCGCAGATGACAGTTGATCAATTCATACAAGAAATTACAGGCAGCAAGGGCGAAGGTATTCCAAGGGAGACGAGCAGTAAGCTTGGGGCTAATATATTTGACGAAGCGAAAAAGATAACAGCAATCCGCCACCTCGGCATAAGGAAGACAAAACTTATATCAACTGCAGAATCCCGTGCTGTTAACGAAGCCAAGACATTAGAGTCCCCCGCGCCTGCTCAGTGAGATCGGATAGCCTTTTAGCCCATTTTTTAGCCTATCTTTCAAATGTCTGAGAAAAGCGCCAGCATCCTAAAATTTTCCGCGGCTGAGATCAACCTTGTGCTCCACGCTACAGAGGATGGCATCAAGGTGCTCCAGGCCATAGAAGATGCACTCCTCGTCCCAACCAATCGTTTTACTAGCTCATCTTCAGAGGGACATTTCAAGAATAAGATCCTCTTGCAGAAGGCAATACTTTCGAGCGAAGAGGCAGGCTCGCTGGCTAAGAGGGTCGTTTCGCTCTTGAACAGTGCGGACAGGGAACGACTGTCGCGATTACTCCATGAGTATTCCGACGAAAAGGGGAACCTTTACATCCGCCTTGATAAGCAGAGAATGTGCCAAGGCAGGCTGTCGCTCTCAGAAGGCGATGCCATAAGGATAAGATTCAAGCCTGTGAAACGCTACAAGCCTTCGGGGGCAGTCCAAGGTTATATAGATTTATTTCAGCCAAATTTGAACGGATAACCTCTTGCTCAGATATATTATTCTAGAATCGGAAAAGTATACAGTTGATGCCATTATATCTGCTAAATCCCATTTTGTGCTGAGGATGAGGCGCATCTTCTTTTGAATCGAATAGACCTTTGCGTCAGCGGCGACATTAATATTGCATCAAGGGTCAAGGCACTTTCAATAAGCAGATTTGGAGTCCCCTTTGATGGTAATGTGCGAAAAGATCTAATTTACAGGTTAAGGACAGCACCGTCTGGAGCTATCAATTATCCGTACTTAATAGTTTCGGACAATATCAGTCAACCAGCTGACCTTCTAATGATCAGAGACTTTAACAAAGTTAAGGACCAGCTGAAAAAGAAATTAAAGAAAGGAACAGGGCTTGAGCTTACAGTTAATGCCGCAAGAAAGATGGATAGTAGTTCTGTGGGAAGGTGGTTCAATAGCCTTAGTGAGTTGAATGCGTTGTGTCATTCGTCACGCTGCCAATTCATCCTTTCAAGTGGTGCTAGATCGGAAAATGAAATGATTTCAGGCCCATGCTTTGATGCAATCTTAAAGACGGTAGGTATAGAACCACAAAGTCATTGGCGAAGCATGGCAGGATGGGTAGAGGAAAAATTGTTAAGGAATGTGTCTTATGCTTAAGAGAAGATCTAAAAGACGCTACCTATCTATTATGCATACTGGTGAATCTAGCGATTCAGTTAATGCGATCATAAAACGTTTTTCGGAGCTTTTTGGATCAATTGCTGCAGAAAAGGCAGCGATAAGGCTGGTGCAACAGTCGGGAAACGAGTCTATAATAAGATGCAGGTTAGAGCAACTAGATAATCTCCTTGTGGCGATCACTTTAATCGATCCGCCAGTAGTTACAGTTGGTATGTCAGGCACCATAAGGCAACTACGAAGCCGGAAATAGTGGTGGTGTCGCTGATAAGTTAACTCAGTTGCTCCAGAATATCAGGAGAACAAAGATTTCAGAAGTTCTAGCCCTTGTCAAGTAGCTGACGCGGTAATTGAGGATTAGAAAAACAGCAATCATCGTTATGATGGTAGTTTGGGAATCTTGACGCGGTAGAAGAAGAATTTTAGCAAGATAAGGGAAAAAATATTCACAATTATGCGTTAGCCTAAGTTTAAACAATAGGCAGAATAAAAGTGAGAGGGATGATTAATTACTGTGAAAACAAAAAATTGTGTGTTGCCTTAATGTACCATTCCTAGAGCAGTGGTTACATCTGATACATTCTTGTATTCTCTTTCTTCAAGATTTTGTAAGGCAGACAATATGTCTTCTCTATTTTCGATCTCCTTATTATCCGCTGTAGAGCCTCGTTGCTGTCTTGCAAAGGAAATTATCTTATTCTTGTCAGCAGGAAAATCCATATCTTTTAAGATTCGCCCTACAGATGCAACCTTTGAATAGCTTTCCACGTTTACTTCCTTTCTTTGGCCTTGAATCCCAGCTTGTTCACTTACAATCCTTCCGGTTTTTCCCGCTGTGTCATCATCTTGTGGTATTTGGTCAGTATTCTCTCGTTTGCTTGTGTTATCTTCTTCCATACACGAAAGTGATCAACATCATAATTAAATGACAAGGGCTTTACACTAGCTGGTCCAGAAGAGAACTTTAACTGTTATTGGAACAGTACTCCGTCAGCAGGGACAGTTACTATTACTGAGCAATGTGAGCGGGGTGTACTGACACAATTCAGATCTTCTAGCGGAGTGACAGGAGAATTTGTGGGCTTCAATGTAGGGCGCTTGAAGGAGTTAAAGATGAAACAAGAAACCAACCAGCTATTTTTATTTGTTTATTTTTTCATTTATTTTTCTTCTGTTCACCAATAATAATAATAATAATAATACCAACTTTTAACATCTTAATATATTCTGTAACTGACGAAAAAGGATAAGGAGGACCAGCAAAGCACGCTGCCACAGTCAGGATATAGCTGTTGCAGATCTTTTATGTACTACTGTTCTAATAGTCAAATCGTTTCCTGATCTGAAACGACCGCAAAGTTTTGATAGAATTGCTCTGACATCAAGCAGACAGGGGAAAGATCTAGGTTGCAGCATATGCATATACTATCCCCGGACCTTTTTCCGCCTGCGAGATGCCTTTGAAGGCAGGGTTAGAAACCCTCAGCTTGCGACACAGGCCTTTAATTTTGAGTAACCTTGCGTTTCTTGAACTTCTTGTATCATGGCAATTGGGAAGACTGAAGAAGGAGGAGGCACAATGAGATACTATCTTATTGTACCAACGCCATAATTATTCAAGACAATATTAGAAGGTATGATCAAATAGATGGAAAAGGGAACAAAAGAGGTTTTAGTAATATATCGATTAAAGTTCAAATCCGAACATAATTTTGAAAAAGCCGTACAAACGTTTAGATTTGGACAAAACATGGGAGAATATCTAGAGTCGCTGCAGAGGTCCTTTGGTCTAGAACGATCTCAAGCCAATTATCCAGTGATAACCCCTCCTGAGATAAATTTCTGCAAGGATGATCTCGTCATTTATGTATGTTCATATGAGTTAGGACAGTCTACGAAAGGATCACCAAATAGGAATATCATGGTCCAAGGAATGGCAGAGAGGATGCCACGATTTCCGTATTATTATGAGGTTTTCCTGAAGGGCACCTTTGGATCAATTTCAGACGTATCGATTGCGACGGGGGAACATATCTAGTGTAATTGATAATGACCATGCTGCTAATGACTTGTGTAGGGCAAGCATGGGATAAAATTCACAAAGGTGGAGAAACCATAATATCATGAAGTTCAGTCTTTAGGATTATTAAATCATGCTTAAGACAATCCTTGACCAAAATTCGTCTCATATGCATTATCCTCAATAGGACACAAAAAGAAAAAAGAAGGGCCAGAGAATGGAGGCTCTACCAATCTCTGCTATAAACACTTTGCTCTTTGATACTTCACCAAGGCCATTATGGACATGACAAATATTCTGTTTCATCAGAAGAAAGTCAACCTTTCATCCAGTCTTCGGTTCGCAACTAGAAGGACCACGAGCCCATAGAGACGCCTAATTGTGAATATGATTCGAGGAGTGACACAGCATTGCGGATAGTAATCGATCGGATACAGCAATCGGGACTAGGGGAAGTCGCTCCTAGTAGTCCCAGTTCTCCTCCATTTCTCATGAAATCTTAACGATCAGTAGATCCTCCAGCGTTTATGTAATAGACCACGTTTACTGTTGTTGAGACTTCTTGCTGCCCAGGCAGAATCTGAGTAGGAGCTGAGACACTGTTCGCTTCTGCATCTGAACCGACTCGAGGCCCGACACTGAATACTGGAAAATCTATGGGGTTTAGGGTCGCGCTCTGGACACCGGATATTGTCATTCCAAGGGCTTCGGCTGCAATGTTGGCCCTCTGGCGTGCATTGGTTATTGCGTCGCTAACCAGGGTGTCGCGTATTTCCTGCTGTCTTTCCTGCGATATAAAGAAGACGACAGATTCGACACGGTTTGCACCCGCTCCAACTGTAGCATCTATTACCTGTCCAGCGTTCAAGTCCGGAGTAGGTTGGGTCAGCATCCGTTGAAAAGGTACGTCAAGCGTTGCTGTAACCGTATTAGTAGCGCGGTAGCCAATAATTTCTTGTCTTGTTTCGCATTCTGGAGGTGGAGGATAAATCTCTATGCACGGTTGCAAAGGTTGCCCAGGTTTATAGATGGGTAATACACTAAAGCTGCTTGTTTCTATCCGATTTTCGTTAATGCCTAGTCCTGTAACTGCTGCTATTACCTGTGCTGTCCGGTTGGCGTTTTGCGAGACTGCTTCCTGTGCAGTTGTGCCATTCGTCTCGACGCCGACAGTGACTGACACTTGGTCTGGCCTGACTTCTGTCGTCGATGTGCCTGAGGTTGATACAGTAGAAGGATTGGCTGACAAGTAATCATTTTGCTTACCGAAATTGGCATTATTGAGATTGAGATTTGTCTCATTTGTCTGAGTTGCGTTGAGGCCAGCCGCTGGTTCTTGAGCCTCTGTGATATTTTCTCCACTAGCTTGTGCTTGCGCAGACTGGAAATGGCTACCAGCAAAAGGCGTAGCCGTCAACGCCACTAATGCAAGCATACATCCAAGGAACGATATCAGGGTTTTTGTGCTTCTCCTCGGTGCAATTAGAGGAACTTTTAATGATGTCGACATGTACCCTCATAATAGCTCCGCAGGCTTATTAGCAGAACTACATCTGTTTCGAGAGACAAAATTAATTAGATTTTTCTTAGACTCTACACAGCAACATGCCATAGTAAAACTCAGTCAGACCCGAACAGGAAAAAAATGCATCTAAGGGCAATCGAGATGGATCTGGCTCAATTGTATTGGTATCGGATTCATCTAGTGCTACTGAAAGAATCTGAGGGTATCAATCGCACCAAGTCCTCAAAATTTATAGCTCTATGAATTTTCCCCGAGTCCATTCTCTCCAGACGGTAGCTTTCCTACCTCATCGGCTAATCCCCCAATATGTACTGCTTGGAAGCGATAGGTGGCCGCGTTATCGATTCAGCTAAAATAGTGATCTGGTACTGCATAGGGTAGCGCCACAGAAATTTTTTGCTCGCTCTGCATCCTCTATTAGCATGTCTTTTTGGTAAAAGAATAGCCAGCAGGGAATCGGCTTGGCTTACATCAATGAACATTATATTTTTAACCCTGATGGATGTTAACCTAGGGATCCTTGTGCTACACACTGTAAGTAAGGATCGTGCTTAATCAAAGGCAACATTAGAAATTACAAATACAGCGTTTGCCTGGTTTATTGATACA
>DATDKS010000139.1:0-8190 GCA_036519825.1 Nitrososphaera sp.
ATTCTCCCACGAAGAGACTGCCGCCTTCGCAGCCGGATCCGAAGCTCACCTCACAGGAAACCTTGCTGTCCGTGCGGGGAGCTGCGGACCTTTAAACACGCACCTGGTTAATGGACTCTATGATTGCTATCGCAACAGGATGCTTGTCCTGGCAATTGCCGCACACATTCCCATAAGGGAAATCGGGAGCACATACTTTCAGAGATTGATTATGTCATTCAGATAGATATTGTAAAAGTCGAGATAATAGAATAAGCACCAAAGGATAAACAAGGGCACGAAGATGAAAAAACATCATGTCTACTGAAAGATAATCGCGGAATGCATAGGGACAACACATAAAAGGTATTTAGCAAAATATACTCTTGTAAACTATCTGTCCTACAGATATCCTCTAAACTTTACTTTATGCTCTCAATAAGGAAAGATGCTTTTCTTCCATTAAAATTGACTTCGCCGACTATGTGGACCTACAAGACGATTTTTAATAGCTCGAGTAAACGAGCTGGATATGATGATGATGATAATGATAATGATGACCGCAAACAAAAAGTAAGAAAATGTTTGTTTAAGCTGACCGGAAGTGGATTTTGTATATTCATGCTATTATCCTCAGTGATAGCCTTCTCTCCCCACTCATTATTCTTTCCAACAATAGCGCAAGTAGCTGCTGTAGAGAGTCCATGTACCAGTAGTCTGGCCATTAAGGCTCTTGTAGCAAGTGGTGATGATGGGAATGTTCCGTCAAATGCAATAGATGATAATCTGGGCACGCGTTGGTCGGATCGTGGTATTGGATCCTGGATAAGAGGAGATTTAGGTGAGCAAAATGCTACGAGCACAACAACAATATGCCATGTTGATATTGCATGGTATGATGGAAATCAAAGATCATACAACTTTGAAATATCCGTTTCAAATGATACCAATACCTATACAACTGTATATACTGGCAATAGCAGCGGAACAACGACGTCTCCAGAAAGATATGACTTTGCGGACATCGAAGCGAGGTATGTGAAAATCACTATTAATGGTAATAACCAGAATGAATGGACCAGCATAGCTGAAATTGGAATCAACGCTCAGGGAGACAACAACACCCATATCGACCCCGACTCTGATCATTACCCGGGTGATGATACTCTCCCACCTTCTGTTAAAATAACAAGCCCTGCTGCGGACTCTCCTGTAGTTAATGTAAGCAGCAGCCAGATCACGATACATGGGACGGCATCAGATAACACAATGGGAAGCGGTATCAAGCTGATTGAAGTTGAGGCAGATGGTAACGGTTCCTACATACCTGCCACACCAAAGGCTTTGGGAGACTGGACTTTTTGGACATCAACAATTGACGTAGCATCAGCGGGCAACCACAGAATAGTGTCAAGAGCTACAGATAATGCTGGCAACATAGCATGGAACTCAATATGTGTGACTGTGAATATACAAACTACAGATAACAGTACGGAAATATTAGACAAATTTGGGATCAAAAAGATATACCCTACAAAAGAAGGGGGTGAGGAATGGTATTTGAGCAGCAGCACCAGTCCTGCAGACGACTGCCGATTTGATCCAAAGACGCCCCTAATACCTAATGCAGACGGCTCTTACAAAGTCAAGTCAACCCAGGTTAGGATAAGCGTATTGACTTCAACCGGCTATGACCAAGACGATATCACTACTTACAACCAAAAGGAACTGGCTAAAAAAGGCTATATGCAATCATCAAATGATTGGAAAAACGTCGAGGTATCTGGATATGTAAAACTTAACTCGGGTAATGATAAAAGTGGCTTTACCTGGTATGGACGGGGTGGACAACATACAGATTTAGAAGAATGTGAAGGCACTGCATACCATGGGGAGATTCGATATGATGGTAAGTCAGACTTTTCTAAAGAACAATGGCATCCAGGTGGCTATTCCTTTACAGAACTCCCCCAGGTTGTTGATCCTATAGAGGGTAGATGGATAGGGTACAAATTTGTGATGTATAACTTCGAGAAGAATGGAGAGACAGCGGTAAAACTTGAGAACTGGATTGACGCGAAAAACAATAACACCTGGGTTAAGGTAGATGAGCACATAGACGAAGGTGGTTGGGGAGATGAAGGCGACAAATGTGGAGGTTCTCCAGATCAAATTATATCGTGGGGAGGACCAATTGTTACATTCCGTTGGGATGGCGCAAAAGATGTAGACATAAAACACTTCAGTGTAAGGGAGATTCAATCTCCTTTACAATCTTGATTGTACTCTGCCAGTAGGGGGCCCAGCTTAACTAACAAGGTAGAACCAAGTAATGACATTGCTATCTGAATTTCTTGTGATAAGTCTAGATATACAGATGAGTGTGCGTCCACCAGATCTGCTATGGCCATTTTATATCTTAGTCCCCTTCATCTTTTGTTATTGCTGTGCCTCTGGAGCTATCTTCATTATCTTTCCGGCGTGATACAACAAGAGATAAAGATTACCGTCAGGTCCAACTTCAATATCCGAAATGCTTTGGAATCCTGTCCCAAATACGACACCTCCACTGCTCAGCTCATCTTCATTGTCTCCCACTTTATCCTCCAGCTCTCCATCATCAAGCATCAAACCTGTTCTATCTTCGTTTAGATCAAAATGATATATTCTGCCATTATTTATATCACCCACAAATATGTCGTTCTGGTATTCCACTCCAAGTTGTGTGGAATTGTAGAATTTGATAGCCGTTGGCCCCACTGTGATATTCCATGTAAATTCGGGGTCTCTATACTCCCCTCTTCCGTCAAAGTCCACTAGGTCGTCTTCTACGTCAGCGTCATCATTCTCTGGTCTTGAAGCTGGTCCTTGTATATCAGGCCAACCACTGTTAAAACCCGGCAGCACAAGATTAATTTCATCATCATCATTCCGCCCATTTTCTGTATCCCAGATATGTCCTGTGACTGGGTCAAAATCCATGCCAAATGAATTCCTTATACCATAGGCAAAATAGTAAGGCAACATTCCAATATCTTCACTGCTTGCCCCATCCTCATTGTCTTCATCTTCCTCCTCATCTTCATCTTCATTATCACTTCCACTGACCTGCTCGACAAGTACAGGGTTTGGTAACGGATTGCCCTCAGCGTCAACTGCCAGTATGCCGCTTGTTCCATCAGGGGGCGGACCATCCTCATAATTCTGACTTTGAGTCTCATGGTGATCTAGATCTCCTATCATAAGATAGATGATTGTATCATTATTATTATTCTGATTCTGACTAACTAACAGCGGGCCACCGTTGTAACGAGGACCTGGTCTTGCGGGAAGGTCTAACAAGAGCTTTGGATTTATGAGCCTAGCTAAGGTAGAGTTAGCATCTTCTACCAACTCGTATCTGTAAAGACGATTGCCTGCTGGTACTATGCCGTGAGCATCATCGCCATCTTGTCCACCTCCTGACTCTGTGTAATAGAGGAAAACATACGTGGTAGTTTCGTTTTGCTTAGCAACAGCCATTCCCAACAAACCCCTTTCATTTGTACCATTATCATTTGCAACAGCAACATCCACAATGGGCTCTGGTTGAACCAACCCTCCAATTACCCTTCGTACAGTGCCATTGTCCTTTTCAGTCACCAAGATGTCATTGCTAGAATTACCTAGAAAGGCCATCGCTACCGGCCTCTTCAAACCTGTTGCAACCGTTTCTATTCTAAGATCTGGATCGGATACAGTCGGCGGACCTTGATCTGCTAACGTTAGCTGCGAAACAACAGGCTGCTGATTGACCTGACCAAAAACTAGAGGGATGTTTAACAACGATGCAATGAAGAGAAACAAAACTTCAGCGGATACCAGCGCTATCGTCCTATGCAATACAATCTTGTATACAGACCTGAGTTAGTAGAATAAATGGGTTGTGTAATACATGCCTATAAAAAATAATGTAGATATAGAACAAACGGATGATAATTAGTAAACCTCAGAAACAGAGGATGAGATATTTACTATGCTTGAAATCACCTAAAGCTGATTTTTTGCCTATCCATTTTTGTAAATGTTGCGCTGAAGAAGCTTTTTGTTTCTCAGTATGTCAACATGTAATTGTTCACAATATATGAAAATAAGATGCGCCACTTGTGGCAGCCTGCCTTCTGAATGTAAGACTAGTCCTTCGCCCAGAGAATATCCAAACTGTATATGGGAAGAATATTGTTGTTGCTGCTATCTGCTGATGCAGCGGACCGCAAGCATCCTCATAAAAAATAATAATAATAATTCTAATACGTGGTTGCTACTTTTTAGGTATGATTTAGAGCTCTCTTCCTGTCCAATTAACAATTTTGGATTTTAGATTGAATAGACAAACATGATAAGGATAGAGAGAGGTGCGTGCTGATAGTTATAAGCAAGCTAACATTGACGAGATGAGTAGGGGTTCAAATCCCACCTGTCCACTACATGCTCAAATAATAATAACTATCATTGATACCTGACACACAGAGTAATGAAGGCTGCAAACGTCAGAAGGGAGCTCAAGAGTATGGCAGACCCAGACAAAGCAGCGATATTGCATCGGTTCTTCAAGGCAGGCCCTGGGCAGTACGGAGAAGGAGACATCTTCATCGGCGTCATGGTGCCCCAGTTAAGGCAGGTAGCCAAAAAATTCAGCCTGCTGCCTTTTGGAGAGGTCAAGATACTGCTTTATTCTCGCATTCACGAGGAGCGGCTTGTAGCGCTCTTGATCCTTGTCTGGAGGTATAGCGCATCAAGCAGCAGGGAAAAAGAAGAAGAGATCGTGAAGTTCTACCTAGACAACATAAAGCAGGTGAACAACTGGGATCTTGTGGACCTGTCTGCGCCAAACATACTTGGAGCACACCTCGTTGACAATAGAGATAAGAGGTTGCTGCTGTACAGGCTTGCCAGATCGGAGAACGTATGGGAAAGAAGGATAGCGATCGTGGCTACACAAACCTTTATCAAGAACGGCGACTTTTCCGACACGCTAAAGATTGCAGAGATGCTGCTGCAGGACAGGCACGACCTTATTCACAAGGCCACCGGCTGGATGCTGCGCGAAGTGGGCAAGAGGGATGCTGTTGCGGAAGAGGCTTTTCTGGAGAAGCACTACAGTGTCATGCCCCGTACAATGCTCCGCTATGCGATTGAAAGGCTTCCTGAGAGCAAGAGATACCGCTACAAGAAAATAGCCAATCGATAGGTGTTGTTAGATACAGTCAGAAATATCTCCGCCATCTCCACTACCTCCACTCTTGTAAGTCTGAGTGAGCATATCCATCATTATTCAGATTTCTTGTCACGGGCCATCACAGCGGGACTTCCACAGCGGCGTCAAATTTAGTATAATATTTTTTCACTTCCCCTTTACCATATCTGAAACTAAATTTCCTTACTACATCTGCAACTCGATTTTTGTCTGTTATTGGTCGGCCGTTGGCAGATAATAATATTTCTGTGCCATTTAGGGAAAGTTTTAACATAGGATTTAGTAGCATGTTCTTGTACCAGTTTGTGTCAGAGCCATTGACCGGAAGCAAATAAAGGATGTTACCTCCTTCACGTACAAACCACACAGGCCTAGAGAGATCATTTCCGGATTTTCTACCTTTGACTGTAAGCTCTATTTCTCTAGTGCTATCCAGTCTTTGGTAAAGATCTGGTTTAGACATGATATCTATGATGTCATACATGTCAGATACGGCTTTTGCCTGTTGTCACTTATCAACATGGCTCCCAATGCCTGATTTTCGGGCTGAGAAGCAGCAAAAACCTTCACAATTATGCACAAGGTAGTTGGCAGTGAGCCACCGATCCGCAGATGATATCCCTTCTAGAATAGGATTCCATCAGTAGTAAGAAAAGAGGGATCTAAAAAGTTTTTGCTATTAAGCGTCAGGAGCGGAACTCATTGATTAGTATTTCAGAATTATAACGACTAAATATGATGCCATACCACCGTGCCTATGGTTAACGAAGTAACAAATCCTACAACCAGCCTTAGAGAAGTATCGGGCTGGACCGACATTATCAATGAATCTGTGCACACAAGCGACGATCAGGATATTGGTGATATTGAGGCAGTAAATAGAGATTTTATTGTAGTAAAGAGAGGATTTGTAAATGTCCATCGGTACTATATACCAATAAGTAGGGTGCAAGGATGGGACGGCAATGTGCTCTGGCTGAGCATTTCTGAAGAAACGGTCAAGACAAATTACGAAAGAGACACATCACCTGATCCATCAACATATTTTGTAAAAGGCGAAGAGGACAAATTCATGGGCACCCAGTGGAAAGAATTTGCAAGAATAGAGCCAAGGTATACAGCTCCCACATATACCGTAGTACCAAGAGGAGCAGAAGAACCGCCAATCTACAGGTGTGTGTTATGCGATACTGCTTTTAGGACAGATGAAGAGTTTAGCAGGCATGCCGCAGCTCACTAAGATCAGCTGCTGTAACGGAATTCTATTTTTCCCCTTCTACCATTGCTTCACTGACTCCCAGAAAGGCTCTCTTCTATTGTCTGGCCATTCAATCTGTGCTATTAACCCGTAAGCTCCATTGATGTCTATTGATAGTTTTGAAGCTAATGAAGAACCAATATCAGAGTGGGCCCATGGGGCTGCATGCTGATATCGGTTCTTTAAAAAGGTTCAAACTATTAGATATCTATCTAGCTAAAAAGTTTGCTGGTAAGTAGTAGGGAGGTATGCGAAGCCTTTACCTTTGGTAATTGGGATTCGTTTATTCTATGAAGGTACCAGGATCAGAAGAGCCGTATCATCTACCATAACTGTTCTAAGGAACCAGTGGGCGACTGTCGAGCTCCTTAAATGTAACCTTTATTTATTATTATGTGTCGTGACCACTACAAAAATAGTGGGCGCAAAGTCGCCTACATGGGTAAGAGCTTTACAAATCGGTATAGGTGCTATCGCGATAGGACTCTCACTGGCTGCAGTCATGTTTCCTGTACTCACTACTATAGCAACGTTCACCGCAGCTGCAATAATTTTGTTTTTGTTTGGTATTGAACAGATTGTTGGAGGGATATTTCTCTACAAGCGTTCCCGCTTCGCTCACGTTGGTCTTGGGATATTAGTCATAATCCTCTCAAGCATTGTTATGGCATTTCCTCTTGCTTCTGCAGCATTTGTTGTATTACTGGCTGGTTTTAGCTTACTATTCAGCGGCATTTCAAGCATTATTGCTGGTCTGAGAGGAGGAGGAAAGGGCGAGGAGGGTGGTAAGAATGCTGCTAGCACAGGTTCAAGAGCGCTAAGTATCGCAGCAGGAGCTCTAGCCATTGCATTGTCTATTATGATAATGGTATCTCCCATATTTGGAATAGCACTTGCAGCTTTAGTAATTGGAATAGCGCTTTTGGTATATGGCGTAAGACTAGTTGTCAGTGGAATCCTGGGAAGAGGAGAGACTATGAAACCCATAGAGTCTCCATGAAATATCATAGAGCGGCTTAACCATACCACGGTGACTTAATAGTATGAAAAGGTTGGATGCTTCCACCAGAACTCGACGGTGGTTTTGGCCAATCCAGATAGCAGTAGGTATAATTTGCATCTCATTATCAATTTGGATATTTTTTTCTCCGCAAGTTGGAAGTTATGCTTTATTATTCTTGGCTGGAACAGGTCTCATAATTCTTGGAGCTGAAAGAATAGTTAGTGGAATAAGGGCTGAGAACAGTAAACGCAAATATCGCATTATTAATATTGGAATAGGGGCAGCTATCATTGCCTTTTTCCTACCGGGCTTCATCGTTCCTGCTTTAGTTATAAACTATCTTGTCCTCTTTCTGGGGTTTGGATTATTAGCCAATGGAGCTCTGAGGATAATCGACGGGCTGAGGAGGCATAAGAAGCAAGAGGAACCGTTTACATTTTCTTCTCTCGGCTTGGGAATAATAATCACAGCTGTTGCTATCGCGGTCTTGGTATTTCCACAGATAGGTTTAGCGCTACTCTTCATAATGACTGCAGTAGCATTGGCTGTTAGTGGAATACAAGTTATCATAGCAGGAATCAGAAACAGTCGCTCGCACTCAGATTCCATGCCCCTATCAAAAATTGCCGCTGAGGGTGAGGAATATCAGCAACAACAGCAACTTAATAGGAATGGAAAAAGCATTTGGAAGAATGGCTCGTGGTTTAATGATGA
>DATDKS010000140.1:0-11019 GCA_036519825.1 Nitrososphaera sp.
TTGATACCTCAACCATAGCTTTAAGGTTTGAGCTAATGCAAAAAAAAGAGAGTCATGCATATGCATCCAAGGTCATGGAGAGAGAATTTTTTGAATAACGTGCGACCTGTTCCCATAGTTCTATAACAGGAAGAAGCGGACCGGGTGGGAGTTGAACCCACGACAACTGGATCCGTACAGCCTTCTAAAAAGGATGCTATTGAACGAGAATTCAACTGCTGGTCAAATCCGCCCGGTTCATTATTTTTGCCTCCTCTGCACTTCTGTCCCAATTAAATTCGCAGATAATAGTAAAAAATTATGAATTGAAACGTTTCTGGAATGAATTTTGTGAATTTACATTATAGAGGGAGAAATCATACTCCTATTATACGCCAACTACCGAATGGTAGGCAATGAAGACAATAGAGAAAAACATTGTTATTCCATCTACTTTAATACAAACTAAAAACGTAACTCTTGCCTTTTTAATCATGGCGTCGCTTACATTTTTTGTAGTATCCAATAGCAATCTCCAATTTGCATCCGCACATAAGTCTGCGGATGCGCCGCATTTAGATTTCATCAAACAGTTTGGGACACCAGGAGGGGATGATGCTAGAGGTGTTTTTGTTGATTCCTCAGGAGATGTATATGTAGTTGGCATCACGGGTGGCACATTGCCTGACCAAACAAGTGAAGGAGGTGAATTTGATGCCTTTATCCTAAAGTACAATTCTGATGGTGATGAGATATGGACACGACAGTTTGGGACATCGGACTTTGATACTGCTATCGAAGTCACGGGAGACTCATCAGGTGGCGTGTATGTAGTTGGCAACACAAATGGTGAATTTCCTGGTCAGACAAATGTAGGAGGGAGCGATTCGTTCATCCGCAAGTACAATCCTGATGGTGATGAGATATGGACACGACAGTTTGGGACATCTGGAGGTGTGTCCGCTACTGGAGTGTCTGCAGACTCATCAGGTGGCGTGTATGTAGTTGGCGGTACAGGTGATACATTTCCTGGTCAGACAAGTGAAGGAGGGGGTGACGCATATATCCGCAAGTACAATTCTGATGGTGATGAGATATGGACACGACAGTTTGGGACATCTGGCGTAACCGAGGGTAATGCTGTTTTTGCGGATTCCTCAGCAGGTGTGTATGTAGTGGGACTTGTAGATGGCACATTGCCTGACCAAACAAGTGAAGGAGGTGAATTTGATGCCTTTATCCTAAAGTACAATTCTGATGGTGATGAGATATGGACACGACAGTTTGGGACATCTGGCTCAGATGTAGCCAATAGAGTATCTGCAGACTCATCAGGTGGCGCGTATGTAGTTGGATCCACGACTGGAACATTTCCCAGTCAAACCAGTGAAGGAGGTCAGGACGCATTTTTAGCCAAATTTTCAAATGATGACCATAACAAGAAGCACCATGATGATGATCACAAGAAGAAACATTAGCTAATTTTTTTCATGTTAGCTTGTCTTCAATGAGTATGTAGCGATCACCTTCTCTCTTCTTTCCTTCTTTTTTATTTTCAAAAGCTGTTCCAGCTTGTCGAATCTCAAGACATACATTCTTTGATTTTTGGCAAAAAGAATAGGCTTGTAGTCTACTAGATTGATAAAGATGGATCAGGTGAAAGGCTTTGAACCGACGACCTCAGCCAACTTTTCCTAAGATCGTGCTCTCCTAATCTAAAATGGCTGAGATTTAAAAATGAAAGTGTTCAAATCCCACCCGCTCCACTTTACTTTAGGTTGTATTGTGTTTGATAAACACAATAGTTTATCCTGCTTGAAACTTGAACTACTGACCCTTGTGGGAGCAGGATATACCTCTACTCTACTAACAATACCTCGACTCCAGGAGTTCTAATAGTAGAGCCAAGTGCTTAACTGAGCTGAGTTCGTAGTGTGAAATAAGAGGTTAAGAAAAAAAGAAATAGATCAAAGAAGAACTGTCAAGAAGTTGACATTCCAGCCAGCTATTTCATATAGCAAATGGTCTAGCCGCTTCACGTGGGCTGCAATAATCCAGGGTGCAATCGTAGCTCTGTTGACAGCCATGCTTGCAGCATTTTCTGTGGGAATGGAATATCCACGAAAGCTTGTTGAAATGATTCTAGCTCAGCCTGCAATAGGATTTAGCGAAGTTACGGCGTTAGCGGGTCTGGGATTGTATCTAGTTGTAGGAGTATTAGGCACTGGATTGACAGCCCAATTCTACCACCATTTTGAAGTACGAGCAGGCAAACCATACGTAGGATTTGTAAGTAATGGATTGGCTTGGGTGCATCTGGTCTTGATGAATGTTGGAGTCGCGGCGGCTAGTATATTGATGATGTATGTAGGTTACATGGGTGATCTTGCTGTCTCTTCTAAAGAATTCGGTGGATTTGAAATGAGTACAGAACAGGCTGCAGAGCAAATCCTCAATCCGTATATTGCTCCTGTGGCAGCCATGCTGCTTGTTATGGTGGTAGGCGCAGTTGCAGGGGGTGCAGGATTTATCATTAACTATAGTAGTAGCCGCCTATAGCCTAGAGTGTAAAGCAATAGTACCATCCATAACACTTCTGAGAACAATGAAGTAGGCATGCACGATCCTTTTTCATTTTTGCTATTTCGCAGTCTCAAGGAAACTCTGTAAAATTGCACTGAATTCATTAGGTACTTGCAACATCATGCCATGTCCTGTTCCCTGTATCATAACTAGCCACGAATTAGGTATTCTCTGAGACATCATAATAGAATTAGCAGCTGGTGCTAGAAGATCTTGGTCTCCAGCAATTACTAGTGTTGGCTGCGTTATGTTAGCCAACCTGTCACAAGATCCTTTCCATGTTGCAGATGCAAATCCTTGCTGTTGAATAATCTCAGGCGAGGCTGACCGGGATGGCGCAAGCTGAATTACACTATCCATTATCTCGGGATGCCCCTCTAACCATTCTGGTGGAAACATTATCTGAGCCAAAATCATAGCCTGCTCTTCTGCTGTCATATTTCGCAATATCTGAGGCGATGAAAGTGTCATTATCGTTTCTAGTGCTTGTCCTGATGCGTATACTGTTTCGTTACCCCCACAATAACCGGCATGAAGTACTAATCTATCGACCTTTTGAGGATAATTAAGAGTTAGCTCTTGGGCAACAAATGAACCAAGCGATGCTCCCAAGACATCTGCTTTCTCTATGTTTAGGGCATCAAGCAACCCTGCTGTATCATTTGCAAACTGTTCAATTGAGAATGGCTTTGTTCCAACCGTTGTTTCTCCTATTCCACGGTTGTCAAATACTATTACTGCATGGTTAGTTGCAGCCAACTGTGAAAGCAATGTAGGTTCCCATGCGTCTTTGGTTTGACTAGTTCCAGAAATAAATAATATGGGCTTGCCTTGTCCAAACCGTTTGTAAGCAATATTGATGTCTCCAACCTGTACGTGTTCTGTCTTGGCAGTAGTGAATGCATTATCCTGAAGAGGCTCCTGAGGTTGACTCCAAGCTAACTGGGGAATATAATAAAAAGGGAAAAGCATAACTGAGATAATAAGCGTCAAAGCCATGGTGTCAGAAAGATGAAATGATGCCGCGAACTGCTTTCTTGCCATCCAAATAAGTCTATTATATGTGCTTTTAATACTTCTCTCTCAAAGCAAAACAAAAGCCACGATAGAGAGGAGACTATCAACTATGCAACTATGCAAAGAGATATGGATACATTCTAAATATTGTACTCTCCCATCTCCCGCAGGTGCTAGGCTTTTTCTCCGACAACTACCCAAAACAAACATAATTTAACACCGTAATTCCCTCACAGAAAGAAATGGACCGGGTGGGATTTGAACCCACGACCTCAGCAATGCCAATGCCGTATCCTACCGGACTAGACGACCGGCCCTGCAACAATTCAAGGTTTTGGAACGATATTAAAAGGATACGTTTACGACCTGTTCTAATTTATCAGAAATATATGACATATCATGATTTACGACCAGCTTTTGGGTCAGAGCAACATGACCCTTGAGCAGTTGACATATACAGTAATGAAGTACCAGATAACCATCATTAAAATCACTAATTTCACAATTTCTCCTGGTAAAAAACAGGCTGCGCTTATGGACTCCGGAAAAACAAAAAGGCTTAAAGAAATAAAATATTCATTATATTTTAGGCTGCCGAATAACCGCTATTCATTATATGTTTTTGGATTGCATCTCTTAGTGCCTGGGTAATTGTTGGAAGGATTCTTGGATCATTTACTTTAGGTATGATATAATCTTCCCTTAAATGAGTATCATTTACAATCCCTGCAATAGCATTTGCAACAGATACAAGCATATCTTGGCTCAGGGTTTTGGCTCTTACATCAAGCAGAACTCTAAGAACAGATGGAAATACTACAGCATTATTGATTTGATTTGGAAAATCGGATCTACCCGTGGCTACAATTCTTGCTCTTCCTTGCAATGCATCTGGAGGAAGTATTTCAGGGTCAGGGTTGCTCAGTGCAAATACTATTGCATCGTGATTCATTGATTGTATCATTTGGTGATTTAATATACCACCTTTTCCAGATACACCGATAAATACATCTGCTCCTTCAATTACGTTCTCGAGGTTTCCAGTTAATTTCCTCGGGTTAGTTTTTTGACTTATTTCCAATTTGTATCGGTTCTTGATATCATCACCGTCATTGCTGTTATTAAATCTGTCAATTGACAAAACTCCTTCGCTATCTGTCACAACAATATCCTGACACCCTGCCTCATGTAAGATCTTGACTATACCGTATCCTGCTGAGCCCGCTCCTGCTATTACCAACTTTATTGCGTCTAGCTTTTTGCCTACTATTCTAAGGGCATTTATCAGTGCTGCAAAGGCAATAACAGCAGTTCCATGTTGATCATCATGAAAAATTGGAATAGATAGGATCTCTTGCAACCCTTCTACTATTTCCAATACCTTAGGCGACTCTATGTCTTCTATGTTTATGGCTCCAAATACTGGTTCAATTTCTTTAACAAATCGAATTATTTCATCCTTGTTCTGGGTAGATATACAGAGTGGAAAAGCATTGATGCCACCTAATATCTTGAATAAAACAGCCTTTCCTTCTATAACAGGAAGTGCAGCCTCTGGCCCCACATTTCCCAAACCAAGCACTCTTGTCCCATCACAGACGATAGCAACATTATTCCATTTTGATGTATAGTCGTATGCTAATTCTTTATTGTCGCTTATTTCTCTTGAGACATATGCTACTCCAGGAGTATAAATCAAACCAAGAGTTCCTTTTTCTTCTTCAAAGAGATTTTCTAGGGAAATTCTGCTTTGAATTTCGATCTTGCCTTTCAACATGCGGTGCAAAGCTATAGCCTCATCTTTCAAACTCAAAGCAATACCTTTAGAGCCACAATCTATCTATGAGTTTCTATATCTTCAACCCTCCATGGAAGTATTGAATAATATGAGGTTTACAGTTCAATTAGCAAGTGTTGATGATTCTAGATAAAATGTATACGAGTACCCGAACAGCAAACTGCATGCAAGAGTGATTACATGACGAATGTATTATTATCTGGTGATTCCTTAGCTATTTTCGTGAAATTTTGATAGTCAACTGATTCTTTATTGTTATGCAATTTGTAAAAAAGGAGTCAGTATTATATGGAGAGAAGAGGAGGAGCTAAAAGGCAGGGACAGACAGACAGACCCACATCAGAAGGAGGTGCGTAGAAGATACAATTTTGCTGGTTATGATAAATTCAATTCGTGCGTCTGCTCTTCAGCCTATCTAGTAACACCGAACACATGGAGCAGAGTGGACATTGTGGCTGGATTGCAGCGTAATTGTCGTTAAGGCGAGCATAATCCTATACGTTACACGCATATTTATATATAGAACTTTTCTTGCAAAAATAGGATAACAATAGACATGACATAAAGCCTAGGCTGAGGGGTGTAATAAGAGATAGCATTCAACCTATAAAGAACTCATTAGTTGACGACTGACATTGAGCACATATAAAAAAGCGATGTGAGCATTGTGGCACCCTCTTATCGCTATTGATCCTGCTTCTTTTAGACTGCAAAAAATCGCAGATGGAGCATCCATTCTATTGATCTAGAGATAAATCGTTCTTGTAGTTTTTATACTTATTAAGACTTCCAATACTGCGAGAGTAGACATGCCCTCCGACCAAAACCCAAATCCCCTACACAAGTTCTGTGAAGGCATCATCACAAAAGATTCTTCCATTAGGTTTGCAGGAATAGCGAATCAAATGGGAAATCTAATTGAGGCAGTTTATAGAGAGGGTCTACAGCCGTTGATGGATAGGAAAGAGACTGAACATTACACCATACAGACCGTCTTACGTGCGTCAACACGAGGAACTTTTGAGAATAAGATCGGCAAGCAACGGTATGCCATAGCTGTTTACGAAAAGATGATTCGTGGAACAGTTCCAATTATCATGACAGGCCACCATGCCAATAAAGAGGAAAAGCAAAAAAAACAACAGGATTCTAAGTGGTTTTATTTATTAGTATCGTTTGATTTGGGTTCGGATGTGATATCTATTGTCGAAAACAAAATATTGCCACAGGTTGAGCAGTTTGCGAAAGATTCATTGGTTGATTAGACAAGAAGTACTTACATTTTTTGGCCCAATATACCTATCAAAAAAGTTAAGGCCAGCAATTGACTGATTGACTGCTCAGGCCTAGCGATGCCTTTCATGGAGAATACGATGCAAATTATCATCAAGATGGAGCATATCATCAACGGTGCAACTGAGAGAGTGCAAGCAAGATACTGGTACGAATCGAATAGTCACGCGCAGAGGCATAGACACAGAAAGAATAAGAGATTCGATGAACAGAGTGGTAGAAAAACTGGTGGTAATAGAGTTGCAGTTATCCAAATACGCCAATTTTTGTCAATCTCAATCTTACACATCGACAATATTGTAATATAGTAATTATTTGTAGTTGCATTAACAAAGAATTGTAATAATTATGCCATAGGATCACAGTACTGAACTACTAATCGATAGATGGTAATCAGAAGCAGATGATGATTGTTATTCTTCCCTCGTTACAACTATTGATAATTGTAGCCGCCGTCTAGGTTGTGGGCGTCTCGTTGTCAAATGTATATGGCATGACTATTGAGGTAGGAGCATATAATGCAATAATCTCAATACCATCTAAACTACTAACAAACATACTCGAAAAGATCGTAATATAGATTTATAGCCATAGGATATCGAATAACTGATACGCAAAGCATGGTAGAATCAGGCGGCAAACGGATAGTTCTGACTGCAGACCGCAGTTTGATGACAAACTACAGGGGCAACTTCCTCTATGGCTTTATTGCATGTGGTCCTTATGAGCTCTTACCAGAATTTGTATTTGACAAGATCTTTTGTCCAAGTGTTGAGACGGATTCGAACACAGGAGAGGTCAAGGTTGCACAATGTGGCTTGAGAAGGATCGAATCAGCACTTTTGAAAGAATACAGGCGCGACGAGATACTTCTTGCCCACCCTGAGATGCTTGACAGGTGCATTGGCCCAGAGACAAAGGTCGTCGGCATCAATGTGATGGATCCACTTGGTATGGCGCCAGTGACGACAACAATGTCTCCAGAAAAACTCTCATACGTGGCCATGAAATTCAAAAAGATGTGCGCTTCCATTATTCAGCTAAAGAAGAGATACAATTTCAAGGTGGTCGTTGGAGGTAACGGCTCTTGGGAGCTCGCCAAGCCGGATAGGATGAAGATTCACGGCATTGACACTGTAGTCATTGGCGAGGCAGACGAGCTGGCTCTTGATCTTTTCCATGATTTGGAGGCTGGCGACGCGCCAGAACTCCTGCACACCTTTGTCCGCAGCATCGAAAATATCCCTATGATGCAGGGACCGACGGTCAACTCCCTCATAGAGGCTATGCGTGGCTGCGGCAGGGGTTGCGACTTTTGCGATGTCAACAAGCGCTCAAAGAAGGACTTCCCGCTTGCAAGGCTACAGAAGGAGGCCAAGATTAATCTTGATTATGGCTTTGACTCTATCTGGCTGCAATCTGACGAGATGCTACTTTATGGTTGCGATAACAAGGACTTTATTCCAAATGCAGATGCCATCACCGAGCTGTGGAGCGGCTTAAAATCTACAGGTGCACGCTTTGTTGGAACGACTCATATGACGCTTTCTGCGGTTGCATCTTCTCCCGACCTTATAAAAAAGATGTCCGAGATCAATGAGATGAATGTCGCCGGCGGTAGATGGATTGCAACTAATCTAGGAGTCGAGACAGTTGCTCCAAGAATGGTAAAAAAGCACCTTGGTGTCAAGACGAAACCGTTTCAACCCGAGGAGTGGGGTACAGTGGTAAGAGAAGGCTGCAAGATACTCAATCAGAATAATTGGTTCCCTGCGCTCACACTAATCATAGGATGGCCCGATGAAACTCCAGACGAGACACAATACACGATCGACCTCATCGAGGACTTTAGGCGTATGAACATGCGTGGCTTGGTTGCACCTTTACTTTATCAAGACTTTTCTGAAAAGAACTCAATGCATTTTGGCAACCTCAACGAGGCGCAGTTCACCCTATTTTGGAGATGTTGGGAGCACAATCTGCGCGTAATAAATGACATTATACCGATCATAATCAGGAACAAGACATACGGCCCAGCAATGAAGGTCTTCATGGCAGCGCTTATCAAATCTGGCACTTGGGCGATCATGAGATATCTGAGGGGACTCTCAAAGGAATTGTTCAATGGACAAGTCCCAGAAGACATAGTCGAGCGATACTCGCGCAAACAGTCTGTGACGGCTACGATGCCGTCACGGCTCTAGCATTATTTATGGTAGATTCTTGATCGCTTCTTCTGCAAGCGTTGCAACTTTGGGCGTCAGGATTACAAAGTAATTTTTGTCTGCACGCTCGACCGCTGTCACGGGCCGGTATTTCTTTGTTGGAATGTCAAATTCTACAAGGCCAGGGTCCAGCTTTCCTTTGGTATATATCATCATCAGGACATCTCCTGAAAGCGGAGTCAATGGCACAAGAGAAAAGATGTATCCCTTGTACGAACTAACGGGCATGACCTGCTTCATGTATGGTGCAACAGAAACAAGGTACAGAAAAACTTCCTCTACTGTATCAAATTCTTCAAATTCAAATTTCATCATTCTGATCCCATTTGACCAAAATATAAGGCTTTAAAAAAAGAAGAAGAAGAGAGAATGATTAGCCGTACGATTCGAACTTGATGTCGTAGCTTCCATCATTTCTCTTATTGCGCTCAGTGACAAAACCCTTTGGGATCAAATAGTCCAGCGCCCCATCTATTGTTCCCTGCCAACCGCAGATGTAGAACGATGTGTTTTCTGGTGTCACCTTTTCACCAACCAGCTCTTCAAGTGGAGAGAGATCCTTGCCTGGCTTTGGCCTGAGGAATGACTCAACTCTGCCCTTCTGTCCGCCCCAGGATCTGTTGAACCACTCCTGCGGCCTGCTGATGCTTGCGCGGTAGCGGAAGTTCCACTTGTCACGGCCTTTATCAAGGCTCTCCTCTTCTAGAGATATCATGAGATCCCGATAGCCTAGCTCATCTACATAACTTGCACCATGCAGTACGACTATCTCGCGTTTGCTTCCTATTGCCTTGAGGTGAAGCGAGTATGATAGGAAGGGAGCAAGGCCCGTCCCCCCGCCAATTAGAATCATTCTTCGATCGTCCGGCCGGCCGTCATGAAGTTTCTCGCTTATTGTGAAAATGCCTGTAGGCTTGACCCAAAATATTTCGTCGCCTTCCTTTTTGTTGAACAGCTCAGTTGTGAGCCTGCCGGGCACTGGCTTGCGTACCCAGCGTATGTACAGCTCAAAGCGCTTCTTCTGCTCAGGAGGTGATGCGATAGAATAAGCCCTGCGGACTGTTTTGCCTTCGCTTGGGATATGAAAGCCAAGCGTGACAAACTGACCAGCCCTAAAGTCAGGAATCGGGCCATCATTAGGAGTTATATGAAAGATGCCAAGGTCCTCCTTGATTATTTGGATGTATGATAGCTTGGCTTTATTGTCAACTACCATTTACTTGTGAAGTTCAGAAACCGGCAAATAAATACATTGTTAATTTTAAGGCGGCTAATGACTTTCCAATTGGTCAAAATAGGCAAGTTTTATTTGATTCTAGCTCTAATCTATAGTTATATACATGGTAGACTGGCTCAAAGGCAAGGGTTTTGGAGGCTCCAACGAGATCGATCAACTTACCAAGAACATAAATGAGCAGAGTGACGATCAGAGGAAGATCATTGCCCAATTCAATAAGGCTATGAATGAATTTGCAACCGAGCGGTCGCTTGAAACTTGCCTTGACGCCCTTAACTTGTCCATGCAGCTTGCAAACATCAGAGGAAAGCTGGCAGAGTCATATGAATACTATGCAAGGCTGTTAGAACGCGAAATAACAATGCTGAGCAGAACAAAACAACAACAACAACAACAACCATAGCTGGATACAACGATCGAGAGGGACAATTTCTCATCAAACAGACAATAAAACCAACAGTCCATCTTGATGCAGCAATAATGAGATTATCACAGGGTTCATTAAATTTGAGAGCCACCACCCTCAGCGCTTCTATCTTTATAATGATGCATATGACAGTATTATATTATCAACAAGTATAGGTTTGGATTTTAATAGTTTTCCAAGATATCATAGGGCACTAGTTCAATCAAGCCAAATAGACTCAAATCAGCTCTTTTATTGTTGGATGTAAAATAAGTTGCAGTCCATCACCGCCGCTAACTTCTTTGAGTATTTTTTGTCTTCTGTACCCACCAGAGATTAAAGATCCGCTCGCATTAATCAGATATTCTATCACATTCCAGCCATACCCGCTCATGGCTGTTTGACTCCACAATTTTCACATTCCATTCTCAGTTGGTTTTTTCTCTCTCATTCAGCCAAGTTGATGTCAAGAAAGAATCTT
>DATDKS010000141.1:0-5957 GCA_036519825.1 Nitrososphaera sp.
GAGAGGCAGAGGAGAGAAAGTAAAAGATACTAATAGACATAGAAAATAAAAAATCAAATCTATAGATTAGAACGTTTCTATATCTCGCTAATCTTACATTAACATGTGAGAGAGATTTTCATCAGTGCTGAAATTTGTAGATCATAAGAAAAGGCACGCCAGCAATTTTCCTTATACTAACCTCTTTTGCCAGCTTCATCTCAATTGCCTGTTTTACTATCTTGTTGCCTACAAGATTTGCGATATCACATTTCTGAAGAAGCTGCCGAGCATAGGGCTGTTCGATCACTTCCTGTTGGTAATATTCCTTTGTAAGGTGGACTACAAGCCCATTCTGCTCCAACTTTGTCCCAATCAAGTCGATATCGCAAATATCGACCATCATTGAGCCTCGGTAGCGCACAGTTCTCGCCGCATAATATGACAACTGTCGCTAATTGGCAGCACTGCATAATGAGGGTTTTGCTGCCATCAGACGTAGGTTTCAATCTTGATGTCAAATGATCTGTCCTCGCGCTTCTCGCGGTTGGAGACAAACCCAAGCGGGCTTAGGATCGAAATGACTGCATCGATGGTTCCGGCGTAGCCGCATATATGGAAGAAAGAATTTTCCGGGGTAACTTTTTCGCCAACTGCTTGTTCAAGTTGAGATTTGGAACCGTCTTTGCCTACAAGCAGAGTCTCCACTCTACCTACGTTTCCCCTCCAGTCACGAGACAGATCATGGTCCGGTCTGCTTACCGTCGTCAAGTATTTGAAATTTGGATCGCTTGCAGACATGTTCTTAAGCATATCACTGTAGCCAAGCTCCTGGACGTATTTTGCCCCATGAAGCAGTACTATTTCTCTTTTTGACTTAATGTTTTTCAAATGGAGGACATAGCTGATAAAAGGCGCAAGACCTGTTCCTGATGCAACCAATACCAGCCGTCTTGTGTCTAGAGTACCATCGGCCTTCTTGTCCTCAATGGTGAATGAGCCAGCAGGGTTGCGCCAGTAAAGGAGATCTCCTTCAAACATTTTGAAAAGGGTGCTTGCAAATTTGCTCATTGCGTATTCTGATGCAGACTTGATGTAAAACTCGAAATACTTTTTTTCTTCAGGAGGTGACGATAGTGAGTACGGCCTGTATGTTGTGTTGTGATGACCATCCATTTTCAGCCCAAGTGCCACGAATTGGCCAGCTTTAAAGTCAGGCACAGGTCTTCCATCGGCGGGCTCCACTCTGATTATTGCAAGATCTGGAGTCAGATTTTTGTGATAGTTTATCTTACCTATATGAGGTGGCACCTGCTCACCTAGACTCATATTTACGAGGTGTCAGGTTACTTGGGTATATGTTGATATCCTTTTTATTAGAGGATACTAGACTTATGCTGGTTTGGCGAGCAAGAAGGGCATAGCCATAACAGCAGCAATTGCAGCAGCAATAGTTGGATCGAGTTTTATGATATGGCTTATACCACAGAGTAGCCCTGGCAGCATGATGGAGCTCCCCCGTGATGACAACGAGATCATTTCCGACGTGTATTCTAGGCATCAGAGCCTTGCAACCAACATTCAGTCAAAGTTTGATCAATGGAAAAGTGGCGAGGTGACCTCTAGTGACATGCTGAGCCAGATAGGCCTTGATCGATCAGATATACAGAATATGCGGCAGCAGCTTGATAGTGCCTCGCCGGCTCAAGAATGGCAACTAAGCTATGGCTTCTACATTCAGGCACTTGACAGCTTTTTGAAATACCTTGACAGGATGCAAACAATGATTGAAGAGAATGACAGGATACTTGATTCCAATATCAAACTAGACGGTCTAAGGCAAGAATGGGAAGACTATGTGAACAATTCGATAAATGCCATGCCCATCTAGCTCAGGACATCAAGGATCGAGTCGATCCTAGCATCTGTCTTGAATGCGCTAGTATTCAGTGCAGTCTTTGACGCTACAAAGCCGGCGGCGTGCAGCTTTTCAAGGATCCCTTGCACAGAATGTGTGTTTGATTTGAGCTTTGATGAAATTTCGTCAGCCCGGAAATAATATGGTATTTCGCTTGCTTCTTCCACCGCTGCTTCGAGCACCTTTTTGCACTGTCTATCAGGGTCTTGCTCTAACATTTTCTTGACGAATTCTTTGTCATGTAGCGGCCCTGTCCACAGCTGGCCACCTACAGCCAAGCCGGCGTTGCACAGTTCGCATTTACCTTTTCCATATTCTTTAATATTGAAACGATGGCCACACTGGAAGCAGTGCATTATGTAGCCGATGCTATCATAAACATGATTTGCTTGGCTACTGCTGACTGACATTTTTATGTAGATGCGAAGATAGTGCTTCGTGGAATGTACAAACACTGGCTTGATCGCAAGTTCTAGCCTTGAGGCGGTCAATGCAGCAAGTGAGAGTAGCAGCCGGATTGCAGTTTCATTGCCATAGCTATTGTTGAGCGGCCTACCATAGTAGCGGCGTAGGCATACTTTAGGATAAACCCCCCACAAGACTGCAGTGTCTGTCGCAGTTATCGAGACAAGCCCGCCATCGAGCACAGATCGCAGTACGCAGTCTACATGCCTAGCAGGAGTGCCGAAAGGGTCTAGGTCAACTATGGAAAAGCGATTATCCTCCTTGTCGCCTTTTAGAAGGAACTTGCATACATCGTCAGTTGAGAAATGGCAGCGGCCGGTTACAGAATTAAGCTTAGCGGCCTCTTTAGCAGCTTCTATTGCAATAGAGTTAATGTCATTGCAGTAAATCTGTTCTACCTCTGGGACCTCAACTGCAACTCTAAGAGCGCGTGCCCCAATGCCTGTGAACGAATCGGCAAATGTCTTTTTTACAGATGATGATGCGGAAAAAGCAATGTAGGCTAGTATTGAGAGGTCGCGGTTAAGCTTGGCAGCAGGGTTGAAGAAGGCAGGTATCTTTGAAGGGACTGTGGCGGTAAGCGAGGACTTTGGAACGATAAGTATTGTTTTACCTTCAACGGCTCTAACAAATTCTGCCAATATCAGAGCTCTACATTAACGCATTATTTATAACAGCATAAAAGACGGGATTTCTATTCTGCAACCACAAGTAATGATATAAATGCCCCCATAAGAGTACACCAGTCGACAATTTTGCCATGGCGAGGTAACAGCATTCTGGTTGGCGGCGTTGACGAAGCGGGCCGCGGCTCTATCGTTGGCCCCCTTGTTGTTGCAGGGATCAGTATCCGAGAGTCAAAGATTACTCTTTTGCGCGATATGGGCATCAGAGACTCCAAGGCTCTGAGTCCCAAAGTGCGTGCCAGACTTTTTGGCGAAATAATGAAGATCATCGACTCTGTTTGCATTCACAAGATAGACCCTGTCGAAGTTGATGGCAGCGTATTGCTCAGAGGACTCAACAGGCTTGAGGCAAAGGTTATGGCCAGTGTCATCAACACTATTGGGGCGGAGGAAGTCTATGTTGACTGCTGCGATGTCAACCCGCATAGATACAGAGAATACATGGAATGCCACCTCACATGCAAGCCAAAGTTATACTCCATGCACCATGCAGATGTAATTAATATGGTCGTTTCTGCTGCATCAATAATTGCCAAGATAACAAGAGACCAGGAGATCCAGGATATACGCAGCAGGTATGGAAGCATAGGCAGCGGCTACCCCTCGGATGAGCGCACGATGCGCTTTATCCGAGACTGGGTAGCCAAGAATGGCTCTGCTCCGGAGTTTACAAGAAAGTCGTGGAAGCCTCTTCGAATAATGCTTGACGAAATAACCCACTGCAAGCCCTAAGACTTGTAGATGCAATATATCATGCCATGATCCCTGTCAAAAGGCTCGAGGTTAATTATCTGATCTATCTGAAAACCATTCTCTTTCAGCTTAGTTGCCTCCTGTGCTACTACCACTCGTGGATCCATTGTCACATCTATGCTCCTTGTCTTGACTACCAACAGCATTATACCTCCTGTCTTCAAATACATCGAGCAATTTGCTATCGCAATGTCTGTCTGGTCAGGCTGAGCAATGTCGCAGTAGATGACATCTATTTTGCCGAATACTGCAAAATACGAGTGGGGTTTTCTTGCATCTTCAAGTATTGGGAGCACATTCTTGCGCTTTGAAGCGACATTTTCAATAAGTTCCCTTGCGACCCTTGTTGCCGGCTCGACTGCAAATACTAGGCCGGAGAGCCCAACGATATCCGATATATGGCTCACAGTTGTCCCAGTAGACGCACCAAGATACAGTACTTTGCTACTAATCTTTATTGGCATATTTTTCAGTCCCTTTTTGAGGGCAGCTGCAAGCTTGCTTCTAAAAGGATCCCAAATCCGGTATTCCTCGCCCTCGTATTTCACTAGCTTTTCTCCATAGACATTGTTTCCCTTTACTAGGTTGAGTGTGGAGACATTCTTCTCACCATTTATTGAAATCCATCTAATAGCGTCGTCGCTTTCCAAATCTCTTCCTTCTGTCCTTCTTGTTTCTCTTATCATGTTTATCTCTTGTCACATCACGGCCGCCGCCTCGATACTGCTGCTGACGCTGGATGTGGTCCTTGTATCTCCTGTCCCGCTCCTTCTCAGGCATCGGCTCCCGGTATTTCTCTTGTATTTCATTGATGCGAATTTTTAGCTTAGCATAAACGGTATTGTCCTTGCCGTTGTGGCGGTAATAATCGATCCGTGCAGCTATTGCGACCTTGGACGCAACTGCTCTTGCTATCTTACCTCGCTGCCACTTGGGCGCAGAATGAATAAGAGGATGCTGAAACAATAACCCGTGTTTCGGCGGCCGGGCGCCTGTCTTAAGAGCACGGAACAGTGCCTTTTCGGCACCCAGTATCTGGATTGTGCTCGCTGGCAATCTTGCAAGTCGCGCCAAACTGCCAGCCTTCGAGATTATCCTTGCCCCCACTGCCGCGGTTAGTAATTCTTTTACGTTCGGAGCCACTATTTCCATCGCGGCTTCAATATGGTCTGCAAGCACCCTGCGCAGATCCGACTGCGCAATGACCTCATCTGCAAGCCGCTTGACGATTGCAAGGTTTTCCGGCGTCATGTCGCCACCTTTGCTGCGCTTTGCAGCGTCAAGTATAACTTCGACCTTTTTGTCCTGCAAGCCTATGGTTTGTAAAATTTCTACAACGATATTCTCCCGCAAACCGGCTCTGCTCACTATCTCAGCGTACACACCAAGGCTTGAGACAAGATTGTCAAGCTCTGGAAAATGGAGCCCATACCACTCTCTCATCCTTGCGCCTAGAGTGTTGATTATTTTGTCAAGCTCATCTAGTGCATTGATTGACTGGATGATGTGAAGATCAAGCTTCTCTGATGCCTCCTTTACTCTTGCCGATGAGAGGTTTATGGCAAATTCCCGGAGGGCTTGCATTGCTTCCTGCTCATTGTTGGCAAAGCCGGCCTTCACTATAAGAGTTGGCTTGCTGTCTTGAATATACTGCTGCTGATCCTCGGACATCAGCTGACTATTCAAGCCGGCCTGCCGTAATACTGCAATAATGCTTGCATCATTTGTTGATACAAGCTCAAATGAGCGCAATTTTTCAATAAACCATCTTATTTCATCAAGGTTCACTCCGCTCTTGAGTAGCCTATAAGACCTGATTGCATTATCGAACTTTTTTGACACCACGAGGCTGCCACCTCGGTCAAATGCGGCCACACCAAGTTCCAACAGGACTACCGAGCAGGCGTTATTTGCCATTTAAGAACCTACAATAATTAGCTAATAAAAAATGTTAGCATTATTAAACAAACATGCATGATCATATCTGCATAATGGGTCTGACAGACAGGGATAGGAAGGAGCTGGAATCGCTTATCAAGGCAGCTACCCGTGATCCAAAGATGCCAATAGGGCTTGCGCGCAAGATGGTGCCAAATCAGGGCGACATCGAGGATTTTGCATACGGCCTTCTCTCCGGCATGGTCATGGGCAATTTT
>DATDKS010000142.1:0-5015 GCA_036519825.1 Nitrososphaera sp.
TGATCTATGGGATGTAAGATTTGATCAAATATCTGATGAAGTTCTAGAGAGGGTTTTGGATGTAGATACACAAGGCACTTATAGATGCTGCCGTGAGGTGCTGCCTTTAATGGTTGAAAAGAGACGTGGAGTTATAATCAATATTTCATCAACCCCTGCAATAAGTGGATACATAAAGGGCGCGCCATACACTGTGGCCAAAGCCGCTAATTTGGGAATTACAAAGCATATAGCGGCTGAATTTGGTAAGTATGGAATAAGATGTAATGCAATCGCTCCTGGAACTATTGCCACACAGAGAAATTGGGAAAGATTGACAACTGAACAAAGAGTAGATATTGTATCTTCTATCCCACTTGGAAGGGCAGGCAAGCCCGAAGAAGTTGCAGGCGTAGCATTGATGATCGCATCTGATTATTGTTCTTTTGTCAGTGGTCAGACCATTGTTGTAGATGGAGGGGAAACAATACGATAATAGCTAACCAATTTAATGAACAAGCAATTTCGGAGTTGGATCGCATCTGCTCTACTATATGCCAAACTTCCAAGCATCAGAAAATCCAGTTGAGCACACAACAATACTATCTGCGACTTTGTATTCAAATACGTATAGAGGAGGAGGAAGAAAGCCTGCAGCATTAATGCAAAGATACGAGACAAGCCTAATCTAGGAGATTATGCCACAACCGTCGGCAACTTAAATACGACTTCACGTAGCAACTTTTATTCCTACCATTTGAAAACTATTACCCTAGTTTCATTCTGATCAAGTCATATGCCTTGGCTGCATCTTTATCACTCAATATCAGCACCATTTCATTTGTAGTAAAGAAAGCGCTATGGATTGGAATTTGGTGATTGTATAATATATTTGAAACAAGTGACAGTATGTGGTACCGACTTTGATCATCCGTAGTCAAGGATACAGTTATCTTGGAAAGACCTTCTCTTATCTTGCCGTCGAATTTTTGTATTGCATCAGCAACCATCCTCCTGATTTCATCTGCATCCTCTGTAAGCAGGGAAAAGTGATCATGCGTTTGAAACAGATTATATCTACTGTCCTGTTCAAAGAATTCATCTAAAACTCGAGCCAAGACATCATTGTCATCGTCATTATTCTCTTTTTGAAAATCGATGTCGATAATACTCCCCGTCAATGACATCTTTGCTTTTGCTACAGTCAAATGCGTAGTGCTATTCTGCTGCTGCAGATTCTTCTTTTCCTGTGCATCAGCAAATCTTTTGATAGCGACTACAACTGTATTCAAGTTTACTTTGGAACCAATCAATTTTTCAATTTCAGGCTTGATCCTTTCAGCTAGAGCAGTATAATTTGCGATGCCTAGCATCAACGCTTGCATATAAACGTGGTCACTTGCTAGAACTTTTCTTATAGCCTCTGGAACAGATATTGCCTCTGAGTACATCTTATGGGTATGTTTTAAGCTTACACTTAGTAATAAAAGGATTGCTATAAGGAGAAAAAATTATATAATGTCATACGTATTACATTAAGTAGGTGAATTACAAAAATGTCAGGTGATTGGGATATACGTTTCGGAAGAAGAATGTTTGAGAGCATCGACAGGGAATTTGCCGAAGCGGAGGAGATGCTGAACAGGATGTTCAGAACTATAAGAGAAACCGGCCCCTCTGAGATGGCTGTCCAAGGACCCTATTACTATGGATACCAGATAACCGTAGGGCCTGATAGGAAGCCCCATGTAAGGGAATTTGGCAATGTTAAACCATCTTCAAGAGGGTTGGTGGAGCAAAGTGGTGTTAGAGAACCACTAGTTGACACAGTGGTAGATGAGAAAGAGAATGCGCTGACTATCACTGCAGAGATGCCTGGAGTCACAAAGCAAGATATCAAGGTCGACGTTGGAGAAGAGTATGTCTCTATACACGCAGAGAAAGGCGAGAAGAAGTACCACACAGATATTCCAGTAAATGTCCCACTAGACGACACCTCTGCAAAAGCTATCTATGCAAACGGCATTCTGGAGCTGAAGATCAAGCTAAAAGCGTCTCCAAAGCGAAAGGCAAGAGAAGTACGAGTGGAGTAAAAATCGATTAAGATCCACTCCATTTTATTGAGAGGTGAAAACAGAAATGAAAAATTTCAATAATGATGATAAAGCATCACTAAGAGTAGCCGAAACTAATTCGAAATTTGTGGGCAGGGGAATGGCATTGGTAGATCCAAAAGTAATGGAAGAGATGGATCTATCAACGGGAGATGTCTTAGAAATATCCGGCAAGAAGAAAAGCTATGTGCTCCTCTGGTCAAGTCAGCGCGAGGATCACGGTAAAAAAGTAATTAGAATTGACGGCTATACTCGCAATAATCTTGGTGTCGGAATTGATGACACTGTTAGTGTGCGTAAAGTCAATGTGAAGAAGGCTGAGCAGGTAATTTTGGCACCGACTGAGGAGCTAAACATTGTGGGGCTAGAAGACCATCTTCCTGAGTTGCTGGAGGGACGAGTCGTGACTCGGGGAGACATAATTCCTCTAAACATTATGGGAAGAAGAATAGGCTTTGCTGTTACCAGCACTTCGCCGACTGATACTACAGCGTCATTGATTGACAGCAATACCGAATTCGTTATCGGCTCCGTTCCTAAGGCTGCATCTAAAGGGGTTCCTAGGGTGTCCTATGAGGACATCGGTGGACTGAAGACTGAAGTGCAAAAAGTTAGGGAAATGATTGAACTTCCCTTAAGGCATCCGGAGATATTTGACCGCATTGGTATTGAAGCTCCAAAAGGTGTGTTACTTCATGGTCCACCCGGAACAGGGAAAACGCTACTTGCAAAGGCTGTCGCCAGTGAAACAAACGCCAACTTTTACTCCATCAGCGGGCCAGAAATTATGAGCAAATTCTATGGGGAAAGCGAAGAACGCCTAAGGGAAGTCTTTAAAGAGGCCGAGGAAAACGCGCCTTCAATTATCTTCATTGATGAGATTGACTCCATTGCTCCAAAAAGAGAAGAAGTTTCAGGAGATGTAGAAAAGCGTGTGGTTTCGCAGCTTCTTACATTAATGGACGGCATAAAGTCAAGGGGCAAACTCGTAGTCATCGGTGCAACGAATAGGCCAAATGCACTTGACCCTGCTCTCCGGCGCCCTGGAAGGTTTGATAGGGAAATAGATATAGGAATACCCGATGAACGAGGTCGATTGGACATCCTATTGATTCATAGTCGCGGCATGCCCCTGACGGAGGATGTCAACCTCGAGTCGATTGCAAAGGTGACACATGGATTTGTAGGTGCTGACCTTGAAGCTTTGAGCAAGGAAGCGGCTATGCGCTCACTGAGAAGGATACTGCCTGAAATTAACCTAGAACAGCCCAAGATCCCTGCGGAGATATTGAATAAAATCAAAATCACAAAGCAAGACTTTGATGAAGCACTAAGGGATGTACAACCTTCTGCCATGCGGGAGGTACTGGTCCAAAGGCCAAACGTAGGGTGGGAGGATATTGGTGGGCTGCAGCAGGTGAAGGAAGAATTGACAGAAGCAATAGAATGGCCTCTCAAACATGCAAATCTATTTGCCGAAGCGGCTGTAGAACCACCAAAAGGTATCCTCTTATACGGTCCTCCTGGAACTGGTAAGACCATGATAGCCAAAGCAGTAGCAGCGACATCTGAAGCCAACTTCATTAGCATCAAAGGACCCGAATTGATAAGCAAATGGGTTGGCGAATCAGAGAAGGGTGTTAGAGAAGTCTTTAGAAAAGCACGCCAGGCAGCTCCCTGTGTTATATTTTTTGACGAGCTCGATGCCATAGCGCCGAGGAGGGGAGGTTCTGATGGTGATGGTCATGTTACAGAGCGCGTCATAAGTCAAATGCTGACAGAGCTAGATGGCTTAGAAGACCTAAAGGGCGTTGTAGTTATTGGCGCAACAAATAGGCCTGACATCATTGACGAAGCTCTCTTGCGGCCCGGGAGGTTTGATAGGATACTTGAAGTGCAGGCGCCTGACAAGGAGGCAAGGAAGCATATATTCCAGATACATACAAAGAAAAAGCCGCTGGAATCGGATGTAAACCTTGACAAGCTGATAGAAATAACAGAAGGTATGACTGGAGCAGATATTGCCGCACTGGTAAACGCAGCTGCAATGAGCGCAATAAAGGAGCACGTCAGCCAAAGAAAAGGCACTAGACTAAGGATCTCAATGAAACACTTCGAAACTGCATTGAATAAGATCAAGAAGAAGTCAGGAAATAGAATAGCTGATTCTCCAAACCTTCATGGAGATGATGCTATTACTGCTTCCTCTTCTTCCTCTTCTTCTTCTTCTCTTCATCGCATCAACTGACTTCATCGATTTTAGAAGAGTAACTACTTCTGTAATTGCTGCGCAGTTTCATCAACAATGACTGTCAAATTGACTTCACGGTCATTCCCAGCATATTTGTTCTTAGTGCTCTTTTTACATTCTTGACTTCATTCACCCCAAAAGAGTGATCTCTTTCTCATTAGACGTCACTTAGCTCTGTAATTTCATGTTCCATGGTTCTTTTTATTTTAATTATTCATTGATCGCTTCTTATTTTCAAGGTTGCGGATTTAGACCCTTAACACCGTTGCTGGGAGTGTGTGTGTGCTTTAATTACTCCCTAATGTTGAATGAGTGACCTTGCTAGTAGCAGCAAGTTGCGCTTTCGCTCCGTTATTCTTCGCACCGAATAGGGAAGCCATTGGCTACCATAAGGAATGTATTCAGCCACTGCAAAGCCTTTTGTAACAAGCTCATGCTTTAAATCGTCTCGAATACCCTTTAGCATCTGGAATTCAAACTTAGTATTCCTGCCTAGACTGATCGCTTCCTCGATTAGAGCTGAGTTATGAGTCGCAATTGCGAAATAATTCTTGCTCTCAAACAGCATCTTCATCAACTTCGAATAATTGGCATTGACTTCCTCATTGGTAACAAAGATGTGTTCCTCTGACTCATGGTATGCGCCCTTGACAAGCCTTACCTTACCACCG
>DATDKS010000143.1:0-11685 GCA_036519825.1 Nitrososphaera sp.
AAACCTACCATGTTTGACTGCTTCTTTTAATATACTAAATAAAACTTGCTCTGACATCTTTGACAGGATTCCTACGTCATCCTTATATTCAGTGAACGATCAATGGTCCTTCTTTCCTAGGAAGACCTCCTCTATCTTGCAACCAGACATTGTTGCTTCAATCAAAAACCAAACATCAATACCCCAGCCGTCGTGGGACATCTCTGCTTTGTTGAGTAAACCTTTCCATACTTTTGTATTTGCACATACCTCTCCACTCAACCGCTGCTCTACATTCCTGAGCTCCGGAAGGAAGACAGAGAGCATTGGTTTAGCTATCAGCTTCGTTACTGCAGCGTCTCTCGGATGCCTATCATAATAGCCTCTTGCCATGTCATAGCCTCTAGTCAAGACTGGCTCCGATAGCAGATCGATCCATTCCGGTGTAAGGTTCTTGATATCTCCATCCAAAAAGATGATAGCGTCAGCTTTCGCTTTGATTGCTGCCTCCAAGCCAGCCTTCATTGCCATCCCTTTTCCAGAAAACTTGCTGCTCGGTTGCTCCATGACTAAGGTAGCTTGCGCTTCTCTTGCGACTTTTCGTCGTGTTATCAGTCGAGAATCCATCGACTATAATTGTTATCCCGTTACCTTGTCGAAAGAAATGGCTCTTGTTAGCAGATGAAATTGCACAACCTATGGTCTTTTCACAATTCTTGGTGCAAAATATTAATCCTAATTTATTCTGTTGAGAAGATCCAATCAGTGGAGCTCTGTCAGTTATGCTGTCGTTGCGAGGAGTGGTAGTGCTAGTCAACAAGAAATGGGCATGTTTTCACCCTCACATAACTTTCAGATTCCTTTGCATTGCAGTGCAGTCAAAGTCTTCAAATAATATCATTCCCACTTAGTACTATGAGTTCAGCGAGCGAAAGGAAGCGCGAAGAAGAGAAACGGCCTATAGTGCCAGCGAGACAGTTTGACAGCATTTTTGACAGCTTTAGAAGAGAAATGGAAAGAATGATGGTGCGACCCTGGTCTTTTCCAACGGATTGGGAATTTCCCTCCTTGTTTGAAGCTAGAGACATGAGAATGGCGCCTTATGAATTGTTAGAGAGAGGAGATAGATTTGAGCTAGAGTTAGAGGTTCCGGGAATCGAAAAGGAGAACGTCGATGTCAAAGCGACCAAGTACTCTGTAGAAATCTCGGGCAAGCATTCAGAAAAGGGTGAGGAAAAAGGCAAAAGATACGTGTATAGCGAAAGGCTCTACAGGTCACTCTACCGCAATGTGCCGTTGCCAGAGGAGATAATTCCATCAAAGGTTTCTGCCAGAGTAGAAAACGGAATTCTAAAACTTGAACTACCAAAGAAGACTCCAACAGAGGGAGAAGGCCAAAAGACGAGAGTTGAGGTAAAGTAGCCCCC
This sequence comes from Nitrososphaera sp., assembly GCA_036519825.1. Classification (GTDB taxonomy): domain Archaea; phylum Thermoproteota; class Nitrososphaeria; order Nitrososphaerales; family Nitrososphaeraceae; genus Nitrososphaera. The sequence goes on from DATDKS010000143.1 coordinate 1,407, forward strand.
TTACGCTGACTCTTCCCTCGCTTTTTTACTTATTATCTATCTTGGAACTATGACTGCTCTGCCCTTTATTTCACCGTTCCTTAGCATATCTGCAACCTTGTTTATTTCAGAGAGAGGGAATTCCTGTATGCTATGTGATATCTTGCCCTGCTTTGCAAGTTCTATTACTTCGCATAGTTCATTGTAATTGCCCCAGAGGGAAAACTGGACCTGGTACTCGCTGACTATAGCCGGAACCAACGGTATCTTAACCTCATTTCCAAACATACCCACTACAACTAGGGCACCACCTTTATTCAGGATTCTAAAGGCATCTGTTGTGGTGTTTTCTGCCCCAACGCAGTCTATAACAACGTCGACTCCTCTTCCAGTAATTTTTGTTATCTGTTCTTGAATATCTGAAGCATCAGAAGAGATGCTTAGGGCATGGTCCACTAATTTTGCATTACCGATTTCTTGCACTCTTTTTTTGTTGCGGTCTATGCCTATTACCAAGCTTCCCTGACCCAGGATTTTGGCATATTGTATTCCGTAAAATCCAAGTCCTCCCAGTCCAATTACCGCAATGCTCTTACCCGGTCCTAAAAGATGTCTAACTTTCTTTATGGCTCTGTATGGTGTCAGCCCGGCATCTGTCAACGGTGCAAGATCTACAGGAGTGAGACCGCATGTCTTATCGACCTTTACCAAATAGCGGTACGTGGGAACAATGACATACTCAGAATAGCCGCCGTCATCTGTCACCCCTGGATATCTGGCATAATTGCAGAGCTGCTCATTACCACTCTTGCACTGAATACAAGCTCCGCACCCCCAACCGCCAAATATGGCAACCAAGTCCCCCTTGACCAGTCCACCTGCAGATGAAGCAGAAGGAACAGAGTCACCTACTTCCTCCACCCAACCAGCGACCTCGTGCCCTAAAGTCTTTGGTAATTGAACAGGTATCGAGCTGGCCCAATCACCTTGCATTATATGCAAGTCACTGTGGCATAGCCCAGTGCCGCCGATCCTGACCAGGACTTCTTCACCATGCGGCGTGCCCGGTTTTGGGACTTCTTCTACTTTCAGAGGTTCTCGATATACATGGATTCGTGCCGATTTCATTAAATCACCATCCATAGAACAAACTTACAACATAACAGCTATTCGTTCGATTTAAGTATTATCTACCGTAGGATGTGTCTGCTGCCTTCTAGACGCCTCCCCTTTCGCAGGTTACAAAATCAAATGGCTTTTTTCCTCTAACTGCTCTGTAATCTGTCTGTCCACCAGAAAAAGACCTACAGCTCTGCCTGTGCAAGATCTATCTTGTCTAATACAAGTAAATTGTATGTCTCTACTCCTAACCCTCTCTTTGTTAGGCATTTCTCAGTCGATGCCACATCTATTAGAAAAATGAAATAATCTGTAGGTGTATGACTGAAGGGCATAGTCATATTGCCTCTCCGCTTCCTATACTAGTAAGGTCAAGCCAGTCATATTTTGATTCCATTTATTCCACTATAGATATCTTCATTGAAGGATGCCTTCATGCAAGCAGGGGTTATTTCAATTTTATACGTCATAGAACACCTCACTTGATAATGGGAGACAATCAATGCATTTATGAGCACACTGTAGGCATTTTGGAAAATTCTCTTCTGCATTGAAGCATGAGGCACACCAACAGCAGGATTGGCAGATAATGAAATTAGTTCTTCTGATTTTGGCTCTGTATGTTGAAGTAGAGTTAGAAGGAGAGCAGTGCTACTGCGTTATTGCCACGATATTGATTGTCTCTCCTTTAACTTACGGCTTCAAATCATCCGCGGCCTTCAGTACAGCGATCTCCTTTTCAATTGGTGCGCTTTCACAATCATTTGTAACATATTTGAAGAGTCTTTCGCATGCCTCAATTTCAGCCTGAAAAAGATACTTCTTGTCCATAAAGAGGCAATGAAATTCCTCAGAAAAAATGTGAGTTATTTTCTGCCTATTCTTTTCTTTGGATCCACATGTCTTTGCAGTGACAGAATTTTCTTCTAAGTAAACAAAAATTATTCATTGCCTAACAGCAAGGTGAGGAGAGTGTATTTATAGAGTATGTCTGCAGTGTATTGCTTTGCCTGGAATGCAGTGCGTGAGAAAAAACTATACCGGTAATAAAATTAAAGAACAGCGATGATTCCTATTAGAAGATCATTGAAGCGAGATATTATTGAGCAAGAGTGATGACCTTCTCAACTAGCATTTACAAATATCAAAAGCCACTTGTAATTGAAAGGCTTCCAAAACCGACCAACAAATCATAGGAAGCAGAGTCACTTCTTTATTCAATATTAATTACAATGACAATATTGATTCATAATATATACATGAAAGCAGGTAGTGACTGTTAAGACAATTCGAAATTAAATCCCATGATTAGATTGACAACAATATCATTGCTTTATTGACGAGTCAAATGATCCTCTGTCAGGTCCTTTAATCTAGGCATGATGACATGCCCAAATGTAGTCTTGAATTGGTCCTGATAGTTGAATCGAACCCTGTGAAGAATAGAATGAACGCCCGACCTTGAGTCTCTATCGTATTAAGAGCTACAGCCCCCACTATTATCATTCTCAAGGATAGGCACACCTCGTCGTAGATATGTATGTGAGGGTTACAACATCTTATTAACTATGAAAACATATTATACAAATCATATATGAGCGTAGGAGGTCTTTCCTTTGGCAAGCTTGCAATAATCGCAATTGCTGGTGGAATAGGCATTGTATTTCTGCTTTCAGGCTTTCAAATACGAAATGTCATTTTTGCACCAAATATAACTGAAGAAACAGAAGTTATAATAAAAGAACAGGGTGTTTGCACCGTGCAAGCTAATGATGATGTGCCTCGGACCATAGAGAATTGTCCTTACAATATCGGCGACACAATATCGATAACGTACAAGCGAGAGCAGCCACCCATATCTGAGCATCATCTTATTACAAAGTAATAAAATTATAACAACACCATGAAATATTGTCCCTAACGTGGCAGGCAGAATATTTCCGGCGTCTAAGGTTGATTTGACCGTGTCCATAAGAAAGAATCGGTGTTGCTGAGGCCAATCTATCATTCCAACAGTGCAAGAAATCTACCTTAATAACGATGCTTATGTTTTTCTTTGACATTCTTGATTGCTTCGATTCTTGTGATTTTGCCATTTGCTTTTGCTCTTGCAATTACCAATTGACTTCATTATGAGCATCAATATCATGCCAAAGGGCTATACTAAAGGATATAACAACTAAAGAACGATATGACGGGCAAAGTCATGTTCCATCCAAGCAGAAGATCTATAGCTGCTGCAATCCGTTGCAGGTTTTATCAATCAAGAATCAAATGGTTTTTTTGCAATGGTGTACGTTAGTTTGGTTTGTTTCCAAAACGAGCGTTACAATTTGACTTCTAGACTTGATCATGCAACTTGAGTCTGAATCTCATCAAATAACCTAATCTAGCCTGTTCCTTCAGCACTCTTATTAAACGACTAATCTTTTTCTTACTTTCTACTACAGTCAGGCTACATATTGCGACTGCACTCATTTCTGTTATATTTGACCGGGAGAGAAATTAGTTCAGAAAAGCGTATTGGTGCATTACGAATTAGAGGGCCCCTTCGCCTTGCTCCTTTGTAGCAAGGTCAATAGCAATAGGGACATCAAGAACAAAGATCTTACCACCGACAGCAGGATTTGCAAGTTTATCAGCAAGTTCACTGAGAATACCATCAACCTGTTCATCATTTACTACTACTTCGATTTTTATCCTTGGAACAAACTCTGGAGTGTATTGTCCGGTTCCTCGTGCAATGGCAACGGGCTTTGCCTTGATCTTCCCTCTTCCTTCAACCCTGCAGAAGGTCATTCCCCCCGCATGTGCGTCTTTGATTATTCTATTCACGTCATTGAATAGTCTATCTGGCACTATAATTTCAATTTTCTTCATTTTATCTCTTTGACTGGATAAGCTAAAGTGTTATTGTTATATAGAGTTTGAACTAGAGGAATTCAATGTGCAGCGACTTGATGTTTTTTCCTCTTACCTCATCGTCTTCAAATTCAAACGTGAACTTGCTCTTCACCTTATCTCCCTTTTCAAATGTTATTAAGGCTATGAGCTTGTTGGGTTCACTTGGTTTTTCAATTTTCATCGTGCGCTTAAGGTTGGTGTTGGCCAACATTGCTACCTTGAGGAATGGCTCAATTGAAGGCCTTCCTTCCAATCCTCCTGTTATGTTACTGAACGGCTCATAAACCACAGCATCATACTCAAAAAGCTGGAGTATGCCATCAAGATCCTTACTATCCATGCATCTGAAATAGCGGTACACTATTTGTTCGCCTGTAAGGGGCAGCGACTCTCTGGTTTTAGCCCTCAAAGACAGTGTCTCCCTTGTTCATTACTATAGTTATCAAAAGATAGGATAAATAACGAGTAGGACTGCAGTGCAATGCACCGTAGAGACCTTATTCTTATTTATAAAGCACCCACCCATCCTCATCTAAGCACAACTTCAGCCACAGTTGTGTTTGGGGTCACGTTAAATTCGGCCTTGACGTTTGCTAGCTTCTCGAAAATGAGTGCAAGCAACTCCTTTGTAAATAGCGACCAGTTCTCGCCCAGCTCGTGCTGTATTATGAAAACATGTTTTCTGGAACCCTCTAGCTTGTGGTCGGCTTTGATTCCGGAAACTTTCATGTATTCTTCAAGAACTGATAATACAACCCAGAGATTGTATTGTTTCTTCATGAATAGTACAGAGTCCTTCATTAGTGTGAAGGCTAAATCGGCTGCCTGCTTGATGATCTCATCTCGATAAAGTTCAACATTTTTGATCCCGCTGCTCTTTGCCACAGCTATAGCCTTGTCGATTAGGTTCGATAGTATCACTCTTGGGACTGGGATCATGCCTATCTTGTTCTCATACCTATCCCATTCTGCATATCTTTTTAGAACTTGGTTGACGAGCACATTAAGGGAGACTTCTTTATTATTTGCCTCTGTCCGAAGCTCGTCTATCACTTTTGAATCAAGCCTGAATGTTACGCTTTGGCTTTTCTTAAACTGATTTATACTCTCGTTTTCAATATCTTTATAATCTTCAGACAATAGCAGCGTCTAGCAAAATGTGTCTTAAAAGCATTTCAGACAGGGTTGCTACGCCTGTTCACAGTTTTATTAAAAATGCTATATTTGTGATGATCGTAGGATACCGCTAGGTTAGATGTTTCTTACCACTTACGCACATCTCCTTCAAGAAGACCGCTCCCTAGATGCAATCTATCTATGTGTTTTGAAAGTTCCTCTTTATCGTCGAACCTTGACTCGCAGTATGGACACATTACTTTGTTATCGACAGTGGCTGGTAGTTCTACCTCAACTAAGTCGACGCTCTCGTTACGGTTATTTCCTATTATTGATTTGAGAGTCAAGATGCCCACAACTTTCCCTTCCTTTAGAACCGGCACCCTTCTTATGGCATTTCTACGCATCAGAGCTACAGCATCCTTCACTGATGTTGCTTCATCGACAGTTACAAGGGGTGAACTCATTATTTCCTTTAAGGTGGTCTTGAATGGACCCCTGCTTTCCGCTACCACCCTATAGAGAATGTCTCTTTCTGTAACTATTCCTTTGACGTGTTGGCTATCTTGGCCCACCAGAATGCTTGATACTTGTTCTTTTCTCATCAGCCTTGCAGCTTCAGCTAGGTTGGTTGATTCGTTGAGTATGATGGGATTCTTATCGGCGACATCGACAGATCTATGAGACAAATACTCCGAATACATGACCATACAGCGCTATTTACCGCAAAGGATCAATATATCTTGGATGTTTGCAGTGCCATGCACAATATCCCTAGTACTGAAATACTAGAAGAAAGAGAATATGCACGACGACATATGAGTGTGGAATCAATAACGGTTGACAGCATTATGACGAAAGAGGTCAAGACTGCCAGGGCAAGTGAATCTGTCAAGGCGGTGGCGAGCATTATGGATCAGAACAATATAGGGAGTGTAATAATCACCGGACCTGAAAATAATTTCCCTGTAGGCATAATTACCGAAAGAGACATTGTCACCATAGTAGGAGCACCCGATATGGTGATGCTTGAGCTGCTTGCATATGACGTAATGAGCAAGCCAGTCATAACCATAAATGCAAAGAGTTCCATAAGGGATGCGATTCAGACAATGCAGTTGAAAAATATCAGACGGCTTCCAGTCTTTGATAATGAAAAAAAGATGATGGTTGGAATAGTTACAGATAAGGACATTTTCAGGGCGATCATAAAGAGCCAGTCTATAATAGCAACTGTCAGTCAAAGCTTAATAATAGAACAGTATAGGCCGGTTTACGAACGACTAAGCGAGTTTGTGCTCGGAGATATATTGCTGCCAAGAAACAAGTGGTAATCAATGAAAATGTATTATCTGGATGGCATAGCGCACATAGGTCCTTGATTCCTGACAGCTGCACACAATACTGTTTTACACCAGATAAAATCAAGAGTCAATCAGATTTTTTTCAACCACCAGAATTTCACTGCAATGCAGTGCATACATACTAGTTAATTCATTGTTTTTTGATTTGACATCCTAGGTGAGAAATTGTCGAACAAACCATCATCTCATTTGAATAAACGAGCCAGTACAATTATTATCCTATGCGGCATTCTTGTCGGATCGGCAGTATTAGGTGCTCTAATTTCCTTTTCAGGAATTACTAGTAAAACCTATGACAAGGAGATAAAGGGAGGAATATCCGAGGCAGAAGCTTCCACTAACTCCAGTTCAGCAGCAGCAACAAGAAAGGAATATACACTAATAGCAGAGGATGCAGAACTAGAAATTGCTCCAGGAGAGATTGTTAAAGCTTGGACATTTAATGGAACAATGCCAGGTCCAACGTTGAGATTTACTGAAGGAGATAATGTAACAATCAAATTCATCAACAAGACGCCAATTCCCCATACAATTCATTTCCATGGAAACCATGATGATGTGAACGACGGTGTGTATCCACAAATTATGCCAAATCAAACATATCTCTACAACATTACCGCTGCGCCAGCTGGTGCTCTGATGTATCACTGCCATGCACATCCAACAACACTTCACATTAGGATGGGGATGTATGGTGCATTGATAGTTGATCCAAAAGACAAGCCCTTGCCTCCTGCAAAAGAATTTGTCATGGTAATGGGTGAATTTGACGACGACAATATCATGAATTTTGAAACAAAATACTATCCCATAAATGGCTATGTTGACCAATATGTACGCAATCCTATTGTATTAAACTATGGCGAGCTCCTGAGGTTATACGTCATTAATTTGGGTACAACAATACCAAATCAATTCCACCTCCACAGTACAACCTTTAGGGCATATCCATCTGGACTACTTTCAAATGAGCCAATAGATGCTCAGACGATTTCAGTTGGACCTGGAGATGCTACAATAATTGAAGCAAGGTGGGAGTATCCTGGAACTTATCTATTTCATAGCCATGGCATTCAAGAGGAGCGAGGTAATATGGGCCAAATTGTGGTCGCAGAAAATCCCAATGAAAAGAGTAATGATAATAATAATAATAATAATCAGCTAGGCTCAGGTAATGAAAATAGAAGTACATCCATGTTTGAGTGGCAATACCAGCTACAGAAAACGCTGCAGCACCCAAGAATAATCAACTACTCTGATGCACAGATATCAGGAATTCAAAGAGATAATAGTAGCAATAGCGATATGGTAGCTCATGGTAATTCTACTACAACCACGCAGCCAACTGCAAATGCTAGTGGCGCTGCTATACCAGAACATCAACTGCAACATGATACCAACAGCAGAAGCGGTAGTGTTATAGCAAACAACCTTGAAATATCGATAGTCGAAGGGGCCTCTAGTCCAAGTAATGAGATCTTTTACGACCCTTCGCCCGCTGCAGTCAAGCGAGGCAACTCTATAATATGGACAAATAATGACTTCATTCCTCATACGGCAACTTCTGGCAATGCTGAGAATGGAGAAGCGCAAACAGAAACGCTCTTCGATACAGGAATCCTTGGCCCTGGAAACAGTAGTGAGGCAATTAGAATCAATGCTGCTGATGCCGGGATGTACAACTATTACTGCACTCTACACCCATTTATGAAGGGACAACTGACGATAGAGGACTAGTGCAGAATCACAACCCTTTCAAATTTAGTGGCAATCCATTCATAAAGCGCGGACGCATTAATTGCTTGCCAACGATGATAGATACGTTCATCGCTATCACCTTCTAGAGCTAGTAGGCTCTTGGCATCTCAGGACAGATGGAATTCACGGTAATATTGGATTATGGGTTCAACAGCCATCTATCTTAAATAGTCTCTTGACATAACCTAATATCATGACTTCAGGACAATATTTCAATAAAGGCGTCAAGGCGCTTGATTCACCTCATGTAGGACACGTGGTAAGAGAAACGGATGACAAGATTGTAGTGTTTGGCGGGGGAGACGACAGATATGATATACCAAAATCAGAAATCAGGTTCACAAGCGGCAACGTTTTGATAGACTTACCGATGTATGATATTGCAAAGAAGTACAAGGTTAGCAGAGAGGAACCGCTTCCAACAGGAAAAGCCACCAAAGACCCTTGGACAAAGACTGAGAATATTGATTTGGCGAGCTACGAAAGAGAGTATCCGAAATCGCTGTTCAATAAAGGCGTTAGGACAGACAATGCGGACCATGTAGGACATGTGGTAAAGGAAACGGATGACAAGATTGTAGTGTTTGGACACTATGACTATCGGTTTGATATACCAAAATCGGAGATTGTGGCAGCAGGCAGAAATGTTATAGTTGGAATAGACTTTCCTGAGCTATTGAAGTATAAGGTAGATAGAAATGCACCACTACCAACAGGCGAGCCGATAGAGAAGCTAGCTGAGGGAGAGGAAGGGCAGAAATAGTTCAAGATGCCTAATTGTTCTTTTTTGTCACCATCTAGAATATGCAAACATCTAAGCTGACCTCCTTCGATAGCTTGATTTCGCATTTATGCTCTTTTTGGTTGAGCTTTTCTTCCTTTTCTTTATTTTTTCCATAGGCCGGATGTCAGCAGCATCCTATTTTAGTCTGATGCATTGCAATAATGGAGGTCGCGATGTTCTTAGACATTCTTTCATTTGGTGACTAAATTGAGCCAATTGTTGGAACATTCATCTGAGTAAAGGTCCAAAATGGCTCTCGTAGAACGAGACATAGAACACAAACATCAGCAACAACTTCAAGGGCTAACGTAAAAAGCATGCGCAGGGAACTGGTAATTCGCTTTATGATTGCTAAGGGGCTTACAATGAACACACTCAAAGGCTTGTCTGATATAGTGCTCTGACGATTACGGGATAAAACCAAACCATACGAATAGTTAAGATCGCTGCAATTGAGCAGAGTTTCAATGCTTGTATTTCTTTCGTTGTCTAATGCAGTTCCTTCATACCCTCATTGCTAGTTTTCATGATTGAATATTCTGAACTAGTATTATGTACATCTTTGAGAATGTAATTGGAGCAAAGGAGAATAGATATACTAACCTTAGAACTCATCTCCATTGAGAAAGAAGTAGGAGGGTGGAATACCGCGATCCTCTCTATCTGTTGTTGATGATGATGATGCTGTTGATGATGATGATGTCATGTTTCTATTGAGTGACTGTTGTTCCTCCGCCGCCTGCATAACAGTTTTGATGTCACAATAATATGTCATGGAGTTTCAGGAAAAAATAAGGGCTAATCCATCATCATGACAAGCGCGCAAGGATCTGAACCAGTCTCCACGGCTTCCAGATTGCAATTGGATCCCTTCTTATCATCGGCACCTTCGGTTGATCCGACTTCCTACAAAGGCAAGATGACGCTTTTGTTGGTTGATGATAAAAAAAGAGACAGTCAGAGCTAGGAGAGGTTGTGCCACTGAGTATGAGCACCAATCCCTTCTTTAATTTTTATGCGAGTCGCATCCCTAGGTTAGTTCTATTTGCTAGTGACGGAATCTCTCCACGCTTGCCAATTGCTCTGCCCATCCTATATACCGTTTCTAAAGCAATCAGCGTTGGGACAAAGCCGATTGCCAGGAACGTTGCTGCTTCACCAGGGTTCATAACTTAATAGTAATCTAGGAGCACATTAACAATACTAGAAAGACAATGTAATTAGTTATGATCGTTTCATAATATTAGCTGCTGCC
>DATDKS010000144.1:0-5999 GCA_036519825.1 Nitrososphaera sp.
AGTTACGCCGTATCCTTGTCAGCAGACTTGACAAGTCCAATCCTCTTGCTTTTTTTCGAAGAGTCCTCGACATATGCCTTCAAATCGGGGGTAAAGTGTACAGAATCACCATTGAACCTGACACGTTTGATATTGGAGAGAGGTCATCTACCCCCTCTTAGAAATGCGCTGAAATCCCCGCTTTTATTATCACCGCCACTCTATGTTTTGCAATCATTTGAGTACTGACTCTTTTCAATCTGTATTGGACTTCCCTTATACTAGGATCCTGCTCTGACAGGGAGCTGGGCATGATGAACAGGCAGTATTCTCTGATACTAGATCGCTGTGCTGCATTTATGAATGCTGATCGCCCTGACCCTGGGATCTTTGGAGTCGCATTCTTGATCTGCGACAAGGCCATCAACCAGTTACGGGGATTTTGTAGGGAACATCACATCTCAGCTTTTGTGAAAGTGAAACAATAGAGCCTTACCTTACTGGAAATAAACATAGGCCGTGATACCTGAAATACTTATAGAAGATCAAGCCTCTTTTCGTGGTGGACACAGATGTATGTACTTGGTAACTTCCTTACAAGGTATTTGTCAATTCAGCTAACAGGAAGAAGTTAATTATCCAATGGTATAACGGATGTGTATATTGTCTAGACGAATTACTCATGTTGAACCACATATTAAAGAAAGCAACTACATAAGGGATCTGGTTTTTGGATTTGGCGATGGGATAAACACATCGCTCGGAATTGTCGCCGGGGTGGGCGGTGCCATAATAGCCGCTGACGTAGTCATCCTTGCGGCGCTGATAGGGATGTTTACCGGGGCAAAAGCAATGGCCGTCCAAAATTATCTTGCAGTAAAGTCCCAGAGGGAGATACTCGAATCTGAGATAAAGCGTGAAGAATTTGAAATGCAGACTATTCCTGAAAAGGAGAGGGGAGAGATAGAAGAGATTTACCGTTCCAAGGGATTTGAAGGAGAGGAATTAAACAGAATTGTTAGCAAAATCACATCCAACAAGGATGTCTGGCTCAAGACTATGTTGACAGAAGAGCTAGGACTTAACTTGGAAATTCTGGGAAATCCTTTGAAAGGAGCACTGGTAATGTTCGGTTCTTTTCTTCTAGGTGGGATTCTTCCGATTCTTCCTTACTTTGTCGTCAAGGCTGGCCTGATCTCTTCAATCGAGGCAATTGTGATAGCTATTGTCATTAGTGTGACATCTTCGTTCATAATAGGGGCAGTAAAGGGGCGTATGGCAAAGAAAAGCTGGATCAAAGGCGGCATAGAAATGGCTGGACTTGGCACAGGCATTGCATTGGTTGGTTATGGCATCGGATCAGAACTTGCAAGTGCGGGGATCGTAAATGTTCCTGCAGGCGGATAAGGATTCAGCGGCGTAGGTGGACATTTGCAAAATTTCATTAACTTTTTTCATTGTCTTGTCTTTGGGAGGATCATCCTATATACTGATTATCTCTTTAACACGTCCCACTGCTCCGTTACCAAGCTGCACCTTTATCCCATGTGGGTGCTCAGACGAATTTGTCAGGATTCTAGCGACAATACCGTCCGTTGTAATCCCTTCTTTTTGATTCTTCTTTTCAACTATTCTTACATGCATTCCAGCGTTAATGTCTCTTCTTTTGCAGGGGTCCGGCACACTTCTCTCATGATTGAAGATGTTAAAATATTTTTATTATTCCGCGTTAGTTATATTGACACGATATGGCGGAATTTAGATTAGGATATTTTTTCTTGTTGCTTCTTTGCCGTCAGGCTTTCCTTAATCCCTCTAATTGCTCAAGGGCTTATTCCAACTTTTCTACAATCTGCAATAACAACCTGAAGGGCAGTTTTCGGAGCTTTCAAGGTCCTCATACTTGAAGTATAACATATTAAACCTCGTCTTATTGCGTTGCATTCTTCCAGAGCTTTTTCATGCTTGTTATTACATGGATATCTGCGGATCTTTTACATGCCCACTTATTTAATTTTCATCAATCGAAATGACATAATAAAAACTATGAATATTACTCCTGCACTAATTAGAAAAGTAGTCGCTCCAAGCATGTTATAGAAAAGCCCGCCGATCATCAGTCCAATGATACTAGCTAGACTTCCGAAACTATTTGCAACGCCTTGAACTGTTCCTTGATAAAGGATTCCGGCACGGTTTGAGAGTATTGACATTACAGATGGCCACATAAGACCATTACCAACTGCAAACAAAACTGCCGCTCCATAGACTAAGATAATATCTGATGACACAAGCAAAATGAAATTTGTGCCTAAAATCACACTACCAATTATCACTAATTGCCCTTCTGAGAATTTCTTTAATGCCTTACGTAGAATTGGACCTTGTACCAAAGCCATAATGCCGCTTAATACTGCATAAAATATTCCCATCTGCGTTACTGTCCATCCTAAACCATTTACTGCATGAATCGGAAAGGCAGTGTAAAAGATGTTAAATCCAAGAAAAATAAGAAAATATAATACAAGTAAGAATGAAATGTGTTTTAGTTTGAAAACATCTCGGAATTTAAGTCTCTTAGGGTTTGCAGTTTTGTAGCACTCTTTAGATTCAAATGAAAAGACTCTTCCGACATCCTTTTTTTCTGGAATTTCCATTAGAATCGAACGCTTGGTCTCTTTTAAAGTGAAGACTATTACTACTAAGACAACTAAAGATAGAGTCAGCGCAGCCAGCACAGGGAGTGCTTCTCCATAAACAGTTGCACCTAAAATCCCCGCTAATGCAGGTCCAACAATAAAGCCGAGATTAGAGGAGATCGCCATTTTCCCAAAGTTTTTGCTTCTGTTCTCATCCGAGGAAATGTCTGCGACATATGCATCAGCAACAGAAACATTCCCGCCAGTAAGTCCGTCAAGAGCTCTAGCAAGAAATAGTGCAACTAAAGGAAGAGTTATGGCAAAAGTTCCTATTATTGTGGAGTTAATGTTAAGTAGATTGTTAACAGGTAAAAATAATGCAATAAGGAAGATTACCCAACCAGCCAGTGTTCCTCCATGACTTAAGAGAAGAATTTTTTTTCTTCCGTAAATATCAGACGATCTCCCTAAGATTGGAGCACCAATGAGTTGAAATGCAGGGTACGTTGCATTAAGTATGCCATAGACTATGGCGTTTCCACCAAGATCGATAACTAAAAACACTAGAAAGGGCAGAACAATACTAAAACCTAGAGTTCCAATGAAATTAATCAACAATAAGGGAAAAAGTGAAATCTTCTCTTTGTGTACAGCAGTCACTCCTGACAGGAGTAATCTAGATCAATGATTTAAGAATTCTGCATTCCAATTCTCCGTAAATCATGGCTGGTAATTTCTTTTTAACCGCAGGATTAGCTTTCAATATGTCTTTCTACATCGGTTTATTCTCATTATGATTATATCAAGCTGCTGCTGCTGGACAGAGCAGAGGAGCAAAATACTGGCTAGATGTAAACTGATCAGGCATCGATTTTTTTTGTTATGAAATATATATATGATCATAAAAACACATCACTATCAGTTCATAAAAAACAACGGAGGCGACAGAAAAGAAGTTGTTAACTTGGCAGAAAGAGAGCTAAAGATCATACCTTAAATGTAACGTGCATTATGTAGACTCCATAGTCAATAGGGAAATATCTCTACTACCTCCTCCACTATTTCCACTCCTGCCGGCTTGAGCAATTATCTGCGAGCCTTTTCGGTGGAGATACTTCCATTGATGGACATTCTACCTCCGCTTTCTTGGGAGGACAACCATCCACCACTTTTGACTTGATTTTGGTTATTATTTGTATCTAGCTGAGATTGATCTATCATCAAATGTAAGACAGAAGAAGACATTCATATAGGTAACAAATAGGTTTTCTCCACCATACATTGCAAAGCTTCAATCTAGTTCCACGAATGAATATATGAGTATCAATGGGCAAGATGATAGAGCCCAATGAAAGCAGCGGTCTACAGAGAACACCACAAAGATCCCCGGAAAGTAGTTAAAATCGAGGATATTGATACACCAAAGCCAAAAGGCAATGAGGTTTTGATAAAAGTTGAAGCGGCATCATACAACTATAATGACCTCTGGGGCATTTGGGGCGAACCAATCAAGATTCCAATGCCTCACATATCAGGAAGCGACGTTGCGGGAACAATTGTTGAAGTTGGCGAGAATGTCACGGCAAATATCAAGATGGGAGATAGAATAGCCTCGTACCCAAACTTGACTTGCAGGGTATGCTATGAATGCACATCTGGAAGAGAATATGACTGCCGCAGCAGGCAAGTATGGGGATTCCAGACAGGCCCACTCTGGGGCGGTTTTGCACAGTTTACACATCTACCAGAGGTCAATGTGGTAAAACTCCCCGATAATGTATCCTTCACCGATGCAGCTGCAATCTCAATGGTAGGCATGACTGCCTGGCACATGCTTGTTACCCGAGCGAAGATAAGGCCTGGACAGACAGTTCTGATAATGGGCGGAGGAAGCGGAATGGGAATTGCCGGTATACAAATTGCTAAATTATTCAATTGTGGTGTCATTGCTACTGCAGGCAACAACGACAAAATGGACAAGTGCTTGCAGCTTGGCGCTGAGTATGTAGTCAATCATCGGGAGCCCGATTGGTACAAGAAGGTGCGCGAAATAACAACAAACCAGCAAGGAGTGGACGTGATCTACGAGCATATTGGCAAGACCGTATTTCCACAAGAAGTTGGGCTATTGAATATGGGTGGGACGCTCGTGTCTACGGGCGCGACCACTGGCTACGACTCGACAATCGACCTCAGATATCTTTTCTTTAAAGGGATCAATCTGCTGGGGGCAACACAGGGAACTAAGGCAGGCTTGGAGGAAGTATTGGGTTGGGTTAGCAGGGGAAAGATAAAGCCAGTGATTGATACAATCCTTCCATTCAGCAACATGGTTGAAGGGCATCTTAAGATGGCAGACTCGCAGCTATTTGGCAAGATACTGACCACCCCGCAGAGACTCTAAGGGGGTTTCAGAAATAATGAGATTCGGATTTGGAACTGCGATAAAACAATTGTATCGATCACATGAAGCAGAACTACAATACTGGTGGAGTTGACATGGTGACTTTTCTAGGTGCAGCCGTGTATCTAGTAAAGGATAATTATAAACAGGCTGACGCCAACTTTGAATCATATAAGTTATAAATTATTGTTAGCGGTATATTGAGCCTTGATATTCTTCTATATTTTCAGAAGCATTTAATCAATAATTCGATCTTTTTCTATCATTCGTCTCCACCGAGTTCTTCACGAAGTGCTGGCGCGACGCGCGTGCCTATCAATTCGATTGCTCGCATGAGCTTCACGTGAGGTAATGAGGCTGCGTTCATCATAAAAGTGATCCGGGATATGCCCCCGAGTGCTTTGCTATGCCGAACGATCTTGCCGACCACCTCATCCGGATCACCGATTAGCAGTGCGCCTTGTGGACCCCGCTGAGCGTCAAAGTCCGCGCGCGTCACCGACCGCCATCCGCGCTCCTTCCCAATGTCGGTGAAGGCACGCGCGTAGCCTGGAAAGAAGTCATCGGCAGCTTCTTGCGTCGTCTCTGCGACATAGCCCAGCGAATGTATACCTACCTTCAATTGATCGGGTGTATGGCCGGCTCGCCTCCCAGTCTCCCTGTAGAGATCGATAAGTGGCCGGAAGTGGCGCGTTTCGCCGCCTATGATTGCGACCATTAGAGGGAGTCCAAGCACTCCGGCGCGGATGAATGATTGCGGAGTCCCACCAACGCCCACCCATATCGGCAAAGGGTTCTGCAAGGGCCTCGGGTAGACTCCCTGTCCAGTCAGGGGTGGCCGATATTCGCCGGACCAATGGACGTGCTCATTGTCACGAATCTTCAGCAGCAGATCGAGTTTCTCTGCGAAAAGCGAGTCGTAGTCTTCCAGTGGCAGGCCGAACAGGGGAAATGCCTCGATGAACGAGCCACGGCCC
>DATDKS010000145.1:0-14956 GCA_036519825.1 Nitrososphaera sp.
TTTTGTATCGGGGTCAAGCGCGTGTGGCCCTAACGGTTGGTGGGAGCAAGTAGGGCAGAACAGTGAAAAGGCATATTCAGATAGAGTCCTGTTTGAATCTCCCGCCCTATTTTGCCGCCTCTGGAACGCAGAGTTGGTCATAATTTCATGAGGGAGGGATACTATCTAATTATTACATAAAATTCAAATATTACATGCAAATTTACAATATTTTGTTCAGATGAGCCTTATGCAATAGAAATATTCTTGGCTGCTAACCGCGTTCTAGTTGTTGCTTGGTTGCCCGTAACCCTTTATATAACGAGTCCAACGGAAAAAAACCGCAAATGGTTTTTGAAGATATGCTGCCCATTGGGGCCTCAATTGCGTCAATGGGAGCTGCTGCGGGGCTTGCTGTATGGGTCGGAAGGCAGCAAAGTGGAACTGAAGCCATGATGAATATTTCATCTGCTGTCAGGGCCGGCGCTATGGCCTTCTTGAGAAGGGAATTCAAGATTGTAATACCTGTGGCGATTGCGCTTGCAATAATTATTGGTTTTGCCTCGAGCTTCTCAAATGGAGTGGCGTTCGCAGTTGGTGCTTCGCTCTCTGCGATAGCTGGTCTGATTTCGCTCAGGATCACGGTCAAGGCAGCTGCGAGAGCAGCTCAGGCAACTGGAAAAGGTCTAGGCCCCGCATTTGCCACTGCGTTTAGGGGTGGCGCAACTGTCGGCCTGTCGGTCCCGGCAATGGCATTGATAGCGATCACTGTGTTATTCTTTGTGTATCCTGACCCCCTAACGATTGCTGGAGTTGGTATCGGCGCAAGCCTCATCGCGTTGTTCATCAGAGCCGGTGGAGGCATTTTTACAAAAGCTGCAGACTTAGGAGCCGACCTTGTGGGCAAGGTTGAAGCAGGCATTCCTGAGGACGATCCGAGGAACCCAGCTACAATCGCAGATAATGTGGGAGACAACGTGGGTGATGCCGCTGGGATGGGGTCTGATGTCTACGAATCATACATTGTCACGATACTAGCCGCAATGCTGCTTGGTGCACTTGTTGTGCCTGGAAGCCTAGAAGCAATAGGCGGCGACAGATTCGGGCCTACACAACTTCCGGTGGTTGGGATCGAGGTTAACCCCTTGGTGATCTACCCAATGCTGATTGGGGCATCAGGACTGATAGCGTCAATAGTTGGTGCCATGACGATAACTTCAAGAAGAATATCTGACCCCATGAGCCCACTCAATATTGCATTTATTGTGAGCGCCGCAATAGCCATTGTCCTTAACTTTTTCTTCACTACCGCTTTTCTAGGCTACAACTTGTTATCATTTTCACTATTTGCAACCACGGTCGTGGGGGTGATACTTGTGCCAGTAATACAGAGAATTACCGACTATTACACTAACTCCAAGTACAAGCCAGTGCAGGAGATTGCAGACTCGACGAAATGGGGTTACGCCTCTAATACGCTCACAGGCATTGTCATGGGCATGCGCTCAACCGGACCGTTCATGGTTGCAATAGTTATTGTACTTGGAGTTTCTTATGGCATTACTTACGGAGTGACACAGGACCCAATTATGGGAATATACGGTACAGCAATGGCTGCAATGGCCATGCTCAGCCTTGCAGGGATAGTTCTATGTATTGACGCATTTGGACCCATTAGCGACAACGCTGGCGGCATTGTTGAAATGACTGGCATGGGGGAGGACAATCGAACAATAACTGACAAGATAGACTCTGCCGGCAACACTACGAAGGCTATAACAAAAGGGTTTGCTATCGCAAGCGCGGGCCTTGCTGCGCTTGCCATGATACAGGCATTTCAGCACGAGGCTGACAGAATATTTCCAGCAGCGACATTTGAATACTCGCTTTCAGATGTGGGGCTGATAATTGGACTCTTAGTAGGTGGCCTTATCCCATTCTTTGTAACAAGCCTGCTCATCGCAGGAGTGAGTAGATCAGCTTCGAAGATGGTTGACGAAGTCAGGCGGCAATTTAAGGAAAAGCCAGGAATAATGGACGGCAGTGAAACCCCAGACTATGCCAAGTGCGTTGATATTGCAACGACTGCAAGCCTAAGGGAGCTGTGGAAGCCGGCACTCGTTACCATTGCGGCACCAATCGTGATAGGTGTGCTGTTAGGTCCAACTGCTGTGGCTGGTGTGCTCATGGGCGCAGTTGTGAGCGGTCTGTTCCTTGCGTACCATCTTGCAAACAGTGGAGGCGCATGGGACAACGCCAAAAAATACATCGAGATGCAAGGTAAGAAAAAGACGGAGGCTCATGCAATCGCAGTCGTAGGCGACTTGATTGGTGATCCATATAAGGACACAGCTGGGCCGGCACTTAACACGGTAATCAAACTGCTCAACACAATAGCGATAGTGTTTGTCCCAGTATTCATCGCTATTTTAGCTCTGTAGTCATATATGCTTCGAAATCTGTGTTAGTCCAGCTCCTGCGGCGCGCAGGAAGATCATACACCTTACAGCGGAAAAAGATACCAGCGTACTATCAATTAATAGTGCCAGTTGAGGCTATTTAGACAAAAGGGCATAGATGGTCTGCACACCTCTATCGTTGGATATAATTGCAGCGACTATTAGAAGGAGAAGCTACCAAAACTATCAAATATTGATATGACATAAAATAAAAGGAGGGAGGATTTGTTAGGTTATTGGTCGCCGCAGCGTTGAGAAAACTCCGTCACTATAAAAAACATAATCATGATTAATGAAGGTGTGCTCTAGCTTGAATAGCCAAAAACATAAACACAGGCGGCGCCAACAGGATTCGCGCGCAGATGCACTTTACGGTCAATTTTAACGCCAAGGAAATCGAAAACAACGTTCGCGATTATCTGGGTAATGTAGATTTAACCGCTTTCTTGCAGACAGAGCTGGCAGGCAAAGAGCTTGTAGGCTATATTGAGGGTCCACCTACAATGAATGGCGAACCACACGCAGGTCACCTTCGGGGCAGAATTATCAAAGATCTCTGGTACAGATTTAACACTTTGCAAAAAAAAAGAGTTGTATTCCGCGCCGGCTGGGATACACAAGGCTTGCCAGTAGAACTGCAGGCAGAAAAGGAGCTTGGCCTGACAGGCAGCAAGGCAGAAAACGTCACCAAGGTCGGAGTGGAAACAATTGTTGAAACCTGCAAGAAGATAGTCAACTCGTATAACGAAAAGTGGGTTTCAGTCGACAAACTACTTGGCATGTCATTTAACTATGAAAAGGCATACTGGACTTTCCACGATCAATACATAGAGCGAGAATGGCAGTACTTGAAGAATGCATGGGAAAGCGGAGTAATGAGGGAATGGTTCAGGGTAGTCGCCTACTGCCCATCATGCCAAACATCCCTTAGTAATGCAGAAGTGAATCAAGGGTATGAAACTGTTGAAGATCCCTCATTTTACTATAAAGTCAAGCTGAGAGATGAAGAAGAAGAAGATGTCTACATGGTAGTGTGGACTACAATGCCCTTTACCATCGTTACAGATGAAATGGTTGGAGCAAACCCCAAGGCTGATTATAATTATGTGCGCATTAGCCACGATAACGAGCTGTGGATTGTCGGCGCCGACAGAATGAATGACCTTATGAAGGAATTGCATATTGAAGACTTCACAGTTGAAAAGACGATCAAGGGGAGCGAGCTTGATGGTCGATATTACATACACCCGTTACTTGGTATGATACCCAGCCTAGCAGAGATGGCAGCCAAGGACTCGATCCACTTTGTGATCACAGATGACTTTGTTGACACAGCCACGGGCAGCGGTCTTGTCCATCTGGCACCAGCAAATGGAGAACAAGATTTTGAGATAGCAGCGAAGAGGAATATTCCTATTTTTGTGCCAATAGATGACAGAGTAATCTTTACAGAAAAAGCCGGGGCGTTTAAGGATCTTTTTGTCAGAGATGCCGATATCAAAGTTGTGGAGGCAATGAAAGAAGCTAACGCATCTGTCAAGGTAGGGAAGATAAAACACCAATATCCCACTTGCTGGCGTTCGCATCACAAAGTAGTGTGGCTCGCCCGAAGGGAATACTTCTATATTATTGAAAAGTTGGAGGACAAGCCACTGCAGGCTGCGCAGAATGCAGAGTACTTTTTTGAGCCGCCAAAGAACCGATTCATAGAAATCATAAGAGAGCAGCACCCTTGGTGCATATCGAGGGAGCGCATCTGGGGCACCCCCCTTCCCATATGGGTGTGCAACAAGTGTTCTCACAAAGACTTTCTCTTCTCACGAAGAGAGATCATAAGCAAGGCGTATGATTTACCTGACGGCCCTGACTTTGAACTTCATCGCCCCTGGATTGACAGGATTAAAATAAAATGCGAAAAATGTGGTGCAATGATGCAGCGCGAGCCATTTGTCCTTGACACATGGCACAATAGCGGCGCTGCACCCTATGCATCGCTTACCGATCAGGAATACACAGATCTGATCCCTGCTACCTTTCTGACAGAGGGGATCGACCAGACAAGAGGATGGGCCTACACTCTCTTGATGGAAAATGTTATCATGAAGCACTCAGGGCTCGCGCCATTCAGATCGTTTCTTTTTCAGGGGCATGTCCTTGACGAAAAGGGTAACAAGATGAGCAAGAGCCTTGGCAACATTATTGAGGCGGACGCCCTTTTGACTGAAAATCCAGTAGACCTAATAAGGTTGTACTTTATGTGGAAGTCATCGCCAATCGAGTCGCTAAATTTTAGCATTGATGAAATGAAAACTAGGCCCTACCAGATACTGAGCACGCTTCATAACCTACACGTATACTTCAAGCAAAACAGTGAATTTGACCGGTTCGATCACCGAAAGCATACGCTGAACTGGGTAATCGAAAATAAACTTCTGGGGTTAACTGAAGTCTGGCTCTTGTCCAAGCTGCAGAAGTTAGTGGTCGAAGTGACTGATGCGTTGGATCGTTGCCGGTTCCATGAGGCTGCCAAAGCGATGGATGCCTTTGTCATTAATCATCTGAGCCAAACCTATGTTCCAATAACAAGAAACATAATCTGGGATGACAGCCCTCAGAACCTTGACAGGAGACTTGTCGTATATTCAGTGATAGGCCATGTATTGATGCAGCTGAACATAATGCTTCACCCGCTGTCTCCATTCATAACCGATTACCTTTACGTCACTTGTTTCAATAGAAAAAAAAGCGTCTTGCTTGAAAGCTGGCCGAGGCTTGATGAGAAATTAGTAAACTCCAAAGTTGAATCGGCTTTTGACAGGATAAAAGAGATAGTCTCGCTTGCAAATGCAGCAAGGAACCTTTCTGGCCTTAAGAGACGCTGGCCTGTAAATGATGTTATTATCTGTGGTCAGAATTTGAAGTCCCTTGAGACGGAAGGAATCTCTGATTTGTTCATGAACCAACTCAACGCAAGCCAGTACACGCTAGTGGACATTGCAACCGGGTCGCAACTTGAAAAGGTAGCTAACCTTCTTGATAGAAAGATGCCAGTCTCTGTCAGCCTATCACTTGTTAGGAGAAATATTGCGCCTAAGGTTAAGGCAGAGATCGACAGGGTTGTCGAAGCATTTGAGAGGGTAAATAATAAGGTCGAGATTGTCCACACTTTGCAAAAATCCGAGGGCTACTTGCTTACATACAACGGCAAGACAATCAAGCTCTCTCCCTCCGATGTAGAGATTACATATAGGCCGTTAGATGGATACTCATGCTCTGAAAGAGATGGACTTGTGGTATTCGTTTCTAGCGTCCGCGATAAGGCCTTGATTGCTAAAGGGTTATTGAGGGATCTTGCAAGACAGCTCCAACAGCTGCGTAAAGAGCGGCAATACAATCCAACTGACACAGTCGATGCCGCTTACGTTGCGGGACTGGCGGAAGAGGAAATCTCAACCCTGTCAGCAATGAAGGATGAACTGACGTACCTCGTACGGGTTAAGACTGTGGTCTTATCAGAAGAGGCAGTTATGAACGTAAGCTACAAGATGGTCGAGATTGATGGCAAGGAATTCAAAATATCTGTTGAATAATTTGCGAGCGGGGTTCTTTTCTGCTGCTATTATGTAAAAATAATTCACGTTTGTTTCTTACCACTTTGCAGATCACTACAATTGCAAGACAACAAAATCTTAACTGTGATGCAGGTAAAGCCTATATTTGTAGGTCAAGGAGAGACCTGCAACACAGCACATATACAGTCGGGTAGTGTTAGATTTGCCCCTGCGAGGCAACATAGGCATTAAAATGCAGAAGGAAGAGAGAGGCACACACAATAGCGGATGCCGAGTTGGGAATGATAGAAACAATGATGGACCCATCTGCTGAGGTTTCTAGATTGGAGCGAGATGTGCTAAGATGAGGCCAATTGACAAGTTAGACAACTAAACGAGCGACTGCACCATTAGCTCGTTTTGAATTGAAAATTAAATTAACGAATAATATTATCAGACTAATTAAATCTAAATAGATCTGATTACGCATTATAATTGAAATGGTCAAATTTGATGGAATAAAGGGACAGGAATTGCTCGATGTTGAAGAAAAGAAAGGTGAGCTTACCCTAATCTTCAAGGATAACCGCTACCTCTTTGTGAAGGTTCAGAACGGCCAGCTGGTAGCGGACTCCGTACCAGAGTAGATATCTTTCATTCCTTCTTAAACTTCACATATTTTTCATACATAGACAGAGCAGTTTCCTGTGTTATCGACTGGACAGAGCCAGGCCTCAGAAGCCTTATCTTTTCTATTGCTTGTTGTGCCGTAAGATTTTCCTTTTTTATCATATAAGCTGCAAGCACTGCACCTGTCCTCCCCTTCCCAGCAGCGCAGTGAACCAATACTGGCTTCCCACTACGAATATTCTTGTCTATGTAGTTAACGGTTTCATCCAGAACTTCCATCGTCGGCGCACCATAGTCCTCAACCATTAGATGCAAGTAATCCACGTTGCTACCGTCAAACCATTGGGAAGGAAGAGGAACTTCTCTTACTGTGACTATAGACTTGATGCCTTTATCAACAACCCATTTAAACTCGTTGGGGGTAACTGGCAGCCCCGAGCCAGCCAGGATGTCCTCTGTGACCCAGCTAAAGTTAGTGGGCCTCTCGGATATCATCCCATGGAAACGCCTGTAGGCGTTGCCAATCTTTGTCAAACAGCAATCTAAAGGCAGTGACGGTTTATTAACGATCTCATCTTGAGCGGACATTGTTTACTTTAGAGAGCTAGTTTTACAACTCGATCAGGCTTTTAGACGATCCCTCCATTACTAAAATTAGCAAAACTGCATGAAGAACTGGAGCTGCCTCGGCTGGCGGATGAATCTTGTTAGTAGATCTTTGAAGGAACCTTGCTGTTCCAGAGGTGGCCGAGCAACGGAGTTAATCTATGCTTAGTCGTTGCACTTCCTAAACCCCATGCTATGCCGACGTTATATTCCTTGAGTAGCTATCATGCAAGTTGAGTATTAACCCCTGAAATTATGACAGCTGCCCGACTTGTCTCAGCTTTAACGTTGGAAGAGGCGAGGCAAGATAGCACAGCCAATAGTTAGGCCAGATGAAACTCTCTAAATATGTACACATGTGTACTGATGTTATCTGATCTATCTTCCAGCCTAGGAATCCTCGTCTAGCATTGTTTATTAATAATGCGGCTATAGAGGTAATACGACATAACGGCGATGCTAGAAGCAAAATGCCCTCAGTGCAGCAAGAAAGCAGAAGTCAATGATGAGATGACTGAAGTAAGATGCAGGCATTGCGGATTCTTTGCGTTATATGATGACTACATTGAGATAATGAAAGGCAAGGCTGTTGATATTTCAGACAACTTTCAAATGAATTGGGATAGAAATCCGTTCTGATCACCACGTTAAACCTTTCTCGCTACAGTCCAAATGCCCACCACAATTCGGACAGACCATATGGCAGGCCTGCAGGTGCTTCATTTCGAATCCGCAGCGGGGGCATTCAACAACTTCTGGGTCTTCTCCCAACACAGGAAATTCTCATGTAATACTTTTAACTGTTTTATCCATTCAGGGCATGAAGTGTTGCATGTGTATGCATCAGTAATTTTCTATTCAAAGGCTCTTGTTAGTACTTTAGAATTAAAGCTAAAAAATTGGCATTTCTAGGAATTGGTGAGCTCTAACCTCATTGGAAAAAGACCTTCCCTTTATGCATATATTGTATATAGCATAGGATAGCAGTTTTGGCCAAAGATTAATTAAACCATGGATATGCTTGAATTTTGGGTTTGGCTCAGTTCAAACTGATAGTCTCGGACAGAAAAGGGAGGAGCATTGCACAGGAACTGAAAGATAGGACAGCTCAGCCGCTTTTGGGGACAAAGGTAGGTAGCATTATCGATTCTTCCATTGTCGGAGTAGCTGGTGGTAAGCTAAAGATAACTGGCGGCAGCGACAGGGCAGGCACTCCAATGCGGCCCGATGTCCATGGGGGTGTCAAGAAGTATGTCCTGCTTTCAACGGGTGTTGGGAACAGGAGTGAAGCTAGAGTCAGAAAGCTCGTAAGAGGAAACATGGTGACAGAGGAAATTTATCAGCTCAACTCGATGCTAATTGAAGGTATGTTGCCAGAAAAACAAGAAGGCGTCGAAAGCAGCGGGACAAAATCAGAGCCAACTAACAAAAAGACATAGTTCCGTACCTTAATATCTCCGGGAATTTTACGATACTAATTGTGCATTGGAAAGAGACCCTGCCAGATTGGTATATCAATGAATATGGATATCAGCCATGCGTCAACATTGGGACTTCAGGCCACGTTGACCACGGCAAGACGACTCTTGTAGAAGCCATCACAGGAGTCTGGACCAGCGCTCATAGCGAAGAACTTAGAAGAGGCATTACCATCAAGATTGGATATGCCGATGCTGCATTTTACAAATGTCCTCAATGCCCTTCACCTGTATGCTATAGCGCGCAACCCCAATGCGCTAATTGCGGAGGGAAGAGTGAACTTCTCAGGGTAGTAAGTTTCGTCGATTCGCCAGGCCACGAAAGCCTAATGGCAAATATGCTCTCAGGAGCTGCTTTAATGGATGGAGCAATTTTGGTGATGGCGGCTAACGAAAAGGTGCCCCAGCCCCAGACAAGAGAACACCTACTTGCTCTCTCTGTTCTTGGTATCCAACAGATCGTTCTTGTACAGAACAAAGCAGACCTTACTGAATATCAAGAAGCACTTGACAATTATAACCAGATCAAAGAATTTGTCAATGGAAGCATTGCAGAAAAGGCGCCGATAATCCCGGTGTCAGCACAACATAAGCTCAACATCGACGCCCTTATCGAAGCCATCGAAAAAACTATCAAGACCCCAGCACGAATAAAGAACGCTGAACCGGTAATGCATGTCTTGCGTTCATTTGATGTGAACAAGCCGGGAAGCCAAATCAACCAGATAAAAGGCGGTATCATCGGTGGCGCGCTAGTACAGGGTCAGTTTAACATTGCAGATGAAATAGAGATCCGTCCTGGTGTTTTTGATGAAAAAAAGGGCAAGTATGATCCGATTGTTTCTCAGGTATCAACCCTTGGCACTGGTGCCGGTCTTGTCAAATCTGTCAGGCCAGGCGGGCTTGTTGCGATAGGCACCCAGCTTGACCCGACATTTACAAAGAGCGATTCCCTCATCGGCTCTGTGATTGGTAAGCCAGGAAAGCTGCCAAAAGACGTAGAAGATCTTATGATAGAAGTGGTCCTTTTCGATACTGCAGTTGGCACTGCGGAAATGGTCAAGGTGGAACCCCTTAAGGCAAAAGAGCCAATCAGACTCAACATCGGCACAGCCGCAGCAAGTGGCTATGTTACGAACGTGAAGGACAGCAAGGTTGAAGTGAAACTAAAAAAACCGGTATGCTTGATGCCCAAGAGCAGAGTCGCTATCAGCAGGAGAATAGCCGAAAGATGGCGTCTAATTGGCTCAGGAATAGCCACATAGTGTATGCAAGTTCTATGTGACACCAGCTTTCTGATGATCCTTGTTTCAAAACCCATAAAGCGGGTTGAAAAGATCGAGTCGCAACTGGGAAGACTTGAATTTTTAGTCCCTGACATCGTAGAGGGTGAGCTAGAGCGATTGGCTAAAACCGCGGGTCCAAAGAGATCCCGTCTTGCAAAAACAGCCCTTGAGCTCGGAAGAGCAAAGTTCACCACAGTAGCTGTTGCACCTGCAAAGCACGTCGATGACTCCATAATTGAGTATGCGATAACACAAAGATGTGCAGTTGCGACGATAGACACCGACCTTCGCCGCAGGCTCATTTCCACTCAAGTTCTAGTGCTGAGCCTCAGCAAGGACAATCTTATTATAGCAAATCCGAAAATCAATCCCAAGGATCATCTTTAAATAAAATTCGTGGCGCAAAAATATGGTAGTGGTAGTATGCTAGACTTTAACCATGTAAAGTTTCAATGGCTTGGCCATGACGGCTACAAACTAACGGTGGAAGGCAAGACTATTTACATCGATCCTTACAAGATTTCGGACTTGCATCATAACAAGAATGACGCCGACATTATCCTTATCACTCACAATCATTTCGACCACTTGAGCATGGAGGATATCAAGCACATCATAGGCAAAAATACCACGATGGTGGCCGCCAAAGAGTGTATTGATCAGCTAAAGAATATCAAGGCGGCAGAAACGATAGGAGTTGTTCCCGGCGACAGACTCACTGTTCAGGATATTCCAATAGAGTCTGTGGCAGCGTACAATACCAACAAGGAATTCCACCCTAAAGCAGATGGAAAGGTAGGTTTTATCATAACTTTGAACAAGATGCGCATATATCATAGCGGCGATACTGATTATATTCCGGAAATGAGCGCCACGGAGCCCGACGTAGCTATCGTACCGGTATCCGGAACATACGTCATGACTGCAGAAGAAGCGGCCAAAGCGGTAAATGAAAGGATAAAGCCAAAAAAACTAGCAATTCCGATGCATTATGGATCAATAGTCGGCAGCGATCAAGATGCAGTAAAATTTAAGGAGCTTGTAACGATCTGCCCTGTACAAATATTAGACAGGGATTAAAGACGTAGAGACAGTTTTTAGAGTCTGATTAGTTGCTCATTCCAGGTTGGCAGTAGGAGCAAGGAAAAAAGAAGGCAAAAGATTTTCGCGGATAGCTGGTGTCAATGAAGCAATCCAGCGTTTTTATTGGCTCAACATGATAATAATTTTTTCTCCTAACTTGCTACCTTAAAAGGATCAGAATCTAAATAACAGATATGTATGATTTCCCTACTATGTTTCTAGCATCCTTCTTTCTCTGAATGCACTAAGTACTCAGTGAACTTGATTATGTCCAAACACCATTCTACAGTACATCCGTTTTTATCCTAACAAAACAACTAAATATCGAACACAACTGATTTCTGGACGCATTAGGATTCAACTATAAGGTTTTTAACTTATATGCTTATTATAGCTATACATCTAATCATCCAAAGAAATTAAGAGCACATCTGCATTCCTAATAGTTGATTAGATTTCATTAGTTATTAAGCGAGATACCGTCTTGCTCATTCCATTTCTTTTATCCCGCATTATCTCTACCGTTTCTGCAAACTTGACATTCTCCACCCCGGACATAGTGTGAATGCCTTCCATCATTTCATGTATCTCATTAGTTGTTTTAAAGTAAACCAATACTGCCAAGATTATGGAACCATCAATCTTCACGGTGATAGAAAGAACGTGATTCTGGTACTTTGAAAAAATCCCTCCAGCAATTTCCGTGCTAGCACCATTTTCAGAAGAAATGGTGAGTTCTCCAATCCTAAAACCTTGTTTCTTTAGATCGATTTCATAACGTCTAGTTAGGATTGTATCTTCCAAATATTTCCTTCTTCTCTGAACCGTAGAAAGAGGAGCTTTATGCTTTTTTGATATCTCCGTAGAAGAGATATAGGCATCATTCAGTAGTTCTTCTATGATCCGTGCGTCCAACGATCTTGGAACGCCTTTGTGCCCTTGTGTGGTCTTATTATTTCTGTTATTTTCGGTGTTGTATTGTTTTCTCTTCAACTTGACAATTATCTCTCTCCTATTGATATGCGACATCACAATTTAAATGATTTAGGTTTGATTATCCAAATCATTTTTACCAACTGCAAACCCATCATAGTATATTATTGCGGTTACTCATCTGTGCGTCAACATCCTATCGC
This sequence comes from Nitrososphaera sp., assembly GCA_036519825.1. GTDB lineage: Archaea > Thermoproteota > Nitrososphaeria > Nitrososphaerales > Nitrososphaeraceae > Nitrososphaera. The sequence goes on from DATDKS010000145.1 coordinate 12,209, forward strand.
TCCTTATCAAACAGTGGAACTATAGCCCACCTTGAGTCATACCTAATTAAGAATTATACACACTTTAGAATTAGTCTAATATACCGAGAGCCCCATGCAGTGATGAATCATTTACGGACTTCGTACCAATCAGGCTTTACCACAATTTGAAATAGCATAACCCATAAAGATGCCCTTTCATTTGTTCAAAGAACTATAATGGTATATTATGCTTGATAGGGGACAGAAGAAATGAAGCTGCAATTAATTAATCAAGGCCTTCTTTCTTGCGACGGATGTCTTTTGCATCAGCTATGTTTTCTGGTGAGGCATTTTCAAAGACTTGTACCTCTTCCTTTTCTGTCTGAACCGGAACATTGAATTTTTCATTATGCTCAACTACTCTTTCCGCAGACTTTTTCGGATCGTCATCAGGTTTGTCGCTCATCTGATTGAAGCATCGACTCTATACTAAAAATAGGTTATAGCAAAAATATACTTTACAGAGCCACTACTGCTGTCTTCCAGATAATTGCAAAAGCGCATAGTCCTGCGTTGACTCGGTGCCTCGATGAATTTAGCAACCTTTCCAGTTATGCAGGCAGTTGAACTTCTGATACCTTTCTCTTTTATATGCAAAATCGAACAACAGTTGTTCGATTGACAATTTGCAGATGTCTACTTTTTGTCTGAGGGTACGGCGATTAATTATTTGAGAATTGGAATGATTAAGCTTTAAAGGGGTTACAAGCTGCTACGGCCCATATACTGAATTGTTTTGCCCTTATTGGTATATTTTGTATTTAATTGTCGATCTCGTATGCTTTTTCCTTTCAGATCATAATTCAGTGAAGGGTCCATAACCTTACTAGTATCCGCAGGTTAGTGGCTTTCACAATTAGAAAATCCTTAGCATTTTCTTTTGATCAAAAAGGTAAAGATAAAGGCAGACCTGTTGTTAATAGACCTTTTCATCGTGCCGCAGCTTAATGTTTTTGAATGGTTTTTAGTTCAATTGACGTGATGCGACGATCAGATTTCTCTATATTTGGAATTCGAGGTTTCCTTCTTGTTGTTAAGTCTTTCTATTAGTTACTTCTCTTACCAAAATATCTGTTCACATTCACAATGGCCGCCAAATCTCGTGGTCCTGCCACATTTTGGACATACACTGGGACGAGGAATATTCTCCTCTTGCTCCTCTTCCATCTCTATCCTAATTGCGATCGCTGCTTCCATGCTTAATAATGTCTGTCGTATCATATAGTATTACTGCCTAACATCTATAGCTTTAGGAGTGCATAACAGGTTGAAAAAAGCCGAAATTGTGTTTTTAGAATAATAACCAGTTTCAACTTTCTATTTTACTTAGCTAGAATTCTAAACAGCTCTTTTTTTTGGGATGGTCAAATTTATTCCGTATCAAGGAATGTTTGAACATTAAAACCAACCCTTATGCCATTATTTACATTTTACCAAGGGATAGTTCAATAGTGTCTCCCGTCTGGTTTTTTTGCAGCGGGTATCGCTGGATGGAATACAGATAGCTATCGGTCGTCCAGATGTGTTTTGCAATAGGAGGAAATCTGGATGTTATGATCAAGTTTCTGATAGAGTCGAAAAAGAGTCAAGGTTGACGAAACATCGCGTCATAATTAAGACATTTTCAAGACATATTCAACAACTAATTATAGCTGGTATCCATCCATGCTGAAAAAGTAGTAAAAAATAATCCGCATTTAGATCTCACGCATGTAGAAGAAAAAATTGTTAGTAATGAAAAGAAGTAGAGAGCAGCCGTGCCTCTCTATATCCTACTGGCCACCGCCAAATATACCTTCTAGGGGTCCGCCTCCACCGCCGGATGTTCCGTCTGTAGTAGATCCACCTTCAGTACCGCCGGATGTAGTAGCATTCGTGGAACCACCACTCCCAGTAGCAGTACTTGTCATGTTACTAGTGGCGTTGCCTTGTGGGCCGCCTCCACCTAATGCACTGAGAGCGATATCCAAGTACATCATTGCTCCTTGGGTATCATTATTCTGTAAAGCCATGCGGGCTTGTTCGATATTCATTCTTACCTCAGATGTGGATTGATTTGCTTCTCCTCCTGCAGTAGAAGCATTTCCGCCCTGTGCAGCGCCGCCCATCGTGCTTGTGGCGTTATCAGTAGTAATGGTAGTAGCACCACCGCCTTCTACTCCTCCTGTCATGTTCTGCTGTGCTATTACTGGCTGGTAGCTAGTAATGAGAGATAGTCCTGACAGCAATAATGCTGCAATTACTATCGCTCCCGCCATAGGTATGGCAGCTGTTGGTTTGGTTCTTCTATCGTTGTTATCATTCATTCCACTATGTGGATTCATTAGTTCGGATGTGATCGATATAGAACTTAACTATTTCTGAACAATCTGCAAGACGAGGATATGCTGATCAAAATGGATCAGAGGAATGTGTAGTCGCATTAGTTGATAACTCGACTGTCTAAATCTTTGACATAAGATAATTTCACTACTCTTATATGATGACCCCTGTAAAAATCTGCAGGTATCGGATAAATGTACAAATTGGAATGCCGTCAAGTAGGATTTGATTGCTCGCACACCATGACAGGTAACACAGAGGAAGAGGTTCTTCAGAGAGCGAAAGAGCATGGAATGCGGGAACATAATCTAAAAGAAAGCGAACTTCAAAGTCCCGACATGCAGAACAAGCTACGATCGCTTATTATCAAGACCGACTAAGCTTTTGACCACATATAGAGATCAC
>DATDKS010000146.1:0-15952 GCA_036519825.1 Nitrososphaera sp.
TGCAAGGCAGACCCGGAGAATGTAATCTATACAAGTGTCACAGAGGAGCTAGAAGAGTATATCGAGGTGCTTCAAAGCGGAGTTAGAAGGATTGTCGTCAGTTCTTTCAACGGGATGACAAACTTAGCCAAGGCTGCAAGCAAAGTAGGAGGAGGAGTAGTACCACTGACAATGATACGGGTGAACCCAGAAGTGGGCGTCAAGGCTGAAGTTCGCGCCTCATATAGAAACAGCAAGTTTGGAGTGCCATTCACCGGCGGAACTATAGACAGCGCAGCCAAAATGGTCAAGCATTTGATGGGAAGCGACCTCTTGAAGTTTGAAGGCTTTCATTTTCATCTAGGATCTCAAATCACTGACTTTTCATGCTATATCCATGCGCTGGACAAAATGGATGCATTCATAACTAAGATGAGGAAGGAAAATCCTGCCTTCCAGGTCAATACATTTGACATAGGTGGCGGAACGCCAATTTTCTACAATGACCCTGTGCCAACGCCGGCCCAGATGGCTGAAAACCACATCAGTAAGCTAAATCAGCTGGCAGAGACGCACGGTACATTTACGCTCATGATCGAAAGTGGCCGCTTTCTAGTGGCAGAATCGTCAATCCTTGTCTCAAGGATAGTGAATACCAAGGAATATAATGAACACAAGATAGTGATCGTGGACGCAGGCTACCACATCTTACTTGATGCCGCACTACTAAAGCAAGAGTATCCACAAGAAGTGGTGCCAATAGTACCAGACAGTAAAGATAAGTCGACCACACTTGCTACTGTAAAGAACACTCATCTAGCAGGAAGACTCTGTGATACGTACGACGTCTTCCCTCTTTCTAAAGTGTCGGATCTAAGCGAGTCTGAAGTTGGACGATATGTATCGTTCTACAACGTAGGGGCATACTCTGTAGTATTCAACATGCCATTCCACTGTCAGACTAAGCCTCCCATAGTGATGAAGGATAGCGACGGCAAGTTCAGGCTGGTAAGGAAGGGGACTACATACGATCACCTATTTCGCGAAGAAGGCGGAGAGCTAGAGTAATTTCACCGCCAAAAATTTTTGTTGGAGGGAACATTTTTTAAATCAAAAATTACAAAGAGTCTTAGTGAGTGATGATACCAAGGAAAAGACTCGCGCCCATGTATTTATCAGAGGCAAGGTGCAGGGAGTTTATTTCAGGCAAAATGCAAAACAAGTAGCGACTAGGCATAGAGTAACTGGCTGGGTGTGCAACTTGTCAGATGGTCGTGTAGAAGCAGTCTTTGAAGGTGACAAGATAGACATCAACGAAGTAATAGAGTGGTGCCACATCGGCCCGCCAAACTCCAGAGTGGATGATGTCGACGTGAGATTTGAGAAGTATTCTGACGAATTTGCAAGCTTTACTATCAACAACAATTAATTACTGAATTTTGGTGTATGCCTCGGCTATCTGCTTCTTTGCGCGCTCTGCGTCCTCGATAGTCATGACCCTGAGGGATACAGGTGGCGCACCTCTACCATACCTTATCGACAACATCAAAGAGTCGCCAGCAGTTGGCTCTATGTCAAGAAATATTCTAAAGTTCATGGTCTTGGAATACACTATTCTATGAGGTCTTACCTCTTCTATCACATTGCTGCCAAGCGATATCACAAATTTTCGTAAGTCGACTATCAGGGTTCTAGCTGGCTCTTTTAACTTTTCCAAGTGGCTTTCAAATGGAATGCGGCCGGGCCGACTGCCAAACATCATATAATGATTGTAATGCCATCTCCTTTATATTATATATTTTATTATATCCTGATCCTGATGCCATTTCTCTTGAGGTATTTCTTTACCTTGTCGACTGTGGACTTTTGGTAATGGAATATCGACGCGGCCAGCACGGCGTCAACGTCAGTCTTTTCAAATGCATCGAGCATGTGACGTGCCTGTCCGCAGCCACCGGAGGCAACCACAGGCACTGGCACTGATTTACATATAGCCTTTGTCAGCTCTATGTCATAGCCATTCTCAGTCCCATCGGCATCGATGCTTGTCAGCAATATTTCGCCTGCCCCGCGCTGCTCGACTTCCTTAGCCCACGGCATAGCATCAAACCCTGTCCCTTCCTTGCCGCCATAAATCCTGACCTCAAACCAAAATTTCCTTCCATCATTATCCTGGAATACCGTCTTGTCCTTTTCAATATTGTAATTTCTTTTTGCATCTATTGCTACTACAATACACTGTTTGCCAAAGATCGACATTAAATCCGTTATCAATTCAGGGTTCTTGACTGCGGCAGTGTTGATCGAGACCTTGTCTGCGCCAGAAAGCAAAATGTCGCGTGCGTCTTCAAGCTTTTTGATGCCGCCTCCAACTGTGAACGGTATGTCGATGACTCCTGCCACCTTTCTTACGACGCTTGCCATTGTATCCCTTCCCTGCTGCGATGCAGTGATGTCAAGGAACACTAGCTCGTCAGCCCCTTGCTCGCGGTATTTTTTGGCAAGCTCGACGGGGTCACCGGCGTCCTTGACCTCTGCAAAATGCACTCCCTTGACAACCCTGCCGTTATCGACGTCAAGACAAGGGATTATTCTTTTTGCTAGTGTCATTATGCTACTGCCTTCACCTTTTCGATGCTCACCTTGCCATCATACATCGCTTTGCCAATTATGACAGAGACACAGCCGGTGCTTCTGATCCTTATCACATCTTCCATACTTGAGATCCCACCGCTTGCAATTATTCTTGCATACACAGCGGCCTCTGACAACGTTTTGATATCAGGACCCTGCAATGTCCCGTCGCGATCGATGCTTGTCAGCAAAAATTCGTCAACACCTATTGCATGAAACTGCGATATTGCGTCTACAGCTGTTGTTCCAGTAGACTCTTTCCAGCCTTTCACCATCACCACACCGTCTATCTGGTCTACAGAAATTGCTACTCTGCCTGCATTCTTCTTGACAAGCTTTCTTATGACCTCTGGTTCTCTGTAGGCCATAGTGCCAATCACAACCCTTGATGCCATTGACAGCATCTCTTCAGCTTTTTCTAATGATCTAATGCCGCCGGCAATCTGCAGAGGGATCCTGACTGCTTTAGATATTTTTGCGATAAGCTCAGAATTACTGCCAATCGAAAATGCTGCATCGAGGTCAACCACATGCAGCATATCGGCCCCAGCAGCCTCCCACCTTTTTGCAGTTTCAACAGGGTCATTGCTATATTCTACCTTGTTAGCAGGATTCCCCTTGACGAGCCTGACTACGCTTCCACCCATGATATCAACGGCGGCTATGACTTTCATTTCGCTTCCTTTTTGCATATTTCGATGAAGTTCCTGATCATAAGTGCACCAACATCGCCCGACTTTTCTGGATGAAACTGGACGCCGATCAGATTATCCTTTTCAATGACTGCGGGGATGCTGACACCATAGTCAGAAGTGGCCACTACTAACTTACGATCCTTTGGTACAGTCTTGTAAGAATGCACAAAATATATCCACGACTGATCCTTGACTCCCTTTAGCAGCTTGCTCTCGCCTTTTATTTGGAGGTTATTCCATCCCATGTGAGGAATCTTGACCTTGCCCTTTGGGAGCATTACTACCTCGCCGTCTAATATCTTCAATCCTTCTAGTCTGCCTTCCTCGCTGTTGTTAAAGAGTATCTCCATACCAAGGCAGATTCCCAACAACGGCATGCAATTGTCGATAGCTTTATCGAGATAGCTTGCACCACACTCTATTGATCTGATTGCAGGATCAAAGTTGCCGACACCGGGAAGCACCAGCCCGTCAAATTTTGGCAGTTCATTTAGATCGTAGATTATGTCAACACTTTTTGCTTCGTTGCGCTCAAGCGCGGACTTGAGGCTGAATAGGTTGCCTGCGCCATAGTCAAATATCGCTATTTTTGTCACTGCATAACCCCCTTGGCACTTGGCACGCCCCTCCTTTTGCTGTCGATGGTAGTGGCCATCCTAAGTGCTACTGCAAACGCCTTAAGCGCCGCTTCAACCTTATGATGATCGTTTTCACCATAGTAAACTACCATGTGAGTGCACGCATTTAGGTTCTGCATCAATGATCTTGCAAAGTGCTCAAGGTCTTCTCGTGGTACTCCTTCAATGCTATCGCGGGTGAGTTTCAGTTGCGCGTTGTAGTACTGCCGCTTGACTAAGTCGATCGATACGTACGCAAGTGCTTCATCCATCGGGATAAGTGCATAGCCAAATCGTGTGATCCTTGTCCTATCACCCAGCGCTTTGTCTATGCTCTGCGCCAATGCAATAGCAACATCTTCTGCCAAGTGATGCATGATACCATCATTCGACTCGCCATTGAGTGTGATGTCGATCATGGCGTGTTTGCCAATTGACATGATCAGATGGTCGATGAATGAAAGACGCGTCTTAATGCTGGTCTTACCAGTGCCGTCAAGATTAATGTTAACATTTACCGCCGTCTCCTTTGTGACTCTTTTAATCCTAGCCTTTCTTCCGGCAGAAGCCAAGTGTATTTTAACCTACAGGTGTACTTTATTTATTATGTTCGGTAGTTGATTGACGCTTCTCAGAATTACCTCAACACCCTCCTGCTTGAACTTGTATATTGTTTTGCCTGGCTCGGAGCTGTTGCCATAGATGCCAACAAATGCAATTTTTGCGCCTGTCTCTTTCTCGGCTCTCCTTGCCATAAGCAGGTCTTCGACAGAGTCGCCTACATAGATGGCGGTTCTTGCACTCATAACTTTCATCGCATGCTTGACTGCATAAGGGTTTGGTTTGGCATACTCGCGCTTTTTGTCCTCTAAAAAGACGCAGGCATCAGAGTTGAAATAATTTATTAGGGACTTGAGAGAATATTCTGCAGCGAGTCTGCTCCTGCCAGAGACTATTGCAAGATTGCCTTTGAACATTTTGTTTAGCTTTTTCATCGTTTTTACACTTACTGCGAGTTTATCGTTCTTTATCAGCGGCCTGCCAATCGTCCAATATTTGGGCTCCAAGTGATCCTGCTTTCTGAACAGGTCTGGCCCATAAAATATCTCATCGAATACCCGTGCAAGCATGCTATCTTTGACGGGTGCGGGGTAGGTCAGCACTTTTTTCCACTTGTCAATGTCATAGATAGCAAGGAACTTTTCCACCGAGATACGGCCGCTCTCGTCAGCATTCTCTGCTACCAAGGAAAGAAATTTCCTTCCCTCCGAGATGTTCTTTGGAGGGTTGGCAAGGGTTGCAAGCGTTATAGCATAGCTTGTGTCGGTGTCGTTGTTAAAGCCACCGCTCTGCCGGAACTTCAAAATGATCTGGTCGGTGACTAGTCTTTGAAAAGAACTGCCTGTGATAAATTTCAGCATGTATTCCACAGTCTCTTTGATGGCAGCATTGTAGGACTTGCGAATGTCAACCAACACGCCGTCGATGTCAAAGAGTACACAATCATACATCAAATTATCTGTTCTATGCATTTAAGATACTTGTCATTCATTTCCCGGGTACCTATCGTGATTCTCATGCAGCCTTTGTGGGTAGTGATATTGCCAAGCAACTTTACTACGATTCCATTGCTGCTGAGGGTTTTTAAAATTGCGGGGTATTTTTTGCCAGCCTCAATGAAGATAAAATTAGCATCGGATCTGAAAATCTTGATGCCATCAATTTTTGATAATCTGGCAAATACTCTCTCCCTTTCACTCCTTACAGATCTGATCGTCTGCTTGACCTGATCTGCATCTGCAAGGACGCCTGATGCAATTGCAAGCGAAAGTGTGCTTATAGGGTAGGGCGACTGGATGATAGATTTGAATATCTTCACAAATTTTCCATTTGACACCATGTAGCCAACCCTTGCGCCGGCAAGCCCAAATGCCTTTGATAGCGTGCGAAGCACAATTACGTTACTACGCTTTATTGCGTCACGGGACAGCGAGTAATCTGCAAAGTCTACGTATGCTTCGTCGATCAGCACAAGTTTGTCTTCAAGCGAATCCATGACTTCGATCATTTGCTGTCTATCGATCTGGTTGCCTGTAGGATTGTTTGGCGAGCAGATGTAAATAAGGTCTGACCTCTTGGCAGTCTTTACAAATGTCTTTTTGTCAAGCGTAAAGTCGCGCTCTAGGGGAACTTGATATACCTTTATACCATGAAGCTTGCACCGGTTAGTGAAATACGAGAACGTGGGAGAAAACACGGTTGCACGTCTACCTCCAAGTGTTGACAGCAACAGCTCAATTATCTGGTCAGACCCGCTGCCAGCAGCTATACATTTTGCGCTAACACCAGCGTACTGGGCAAGCCTAGCATAGAGCTCATCCACCTGGTCAAGAGGGTATTCTCTGAGATCAACCTGCTTTGCAGCTTCAGCTGCTACGCCTGCAACAAAGTCCCTATCAAGCACGAAATTTTCATTTGAGTCTAGCTTAATTGCACCTTCCACTTTTTCGGGCTTTGTATAGTGGTCGAGCCAAGCAATCTGCTTGATGTTGTCGCTGAGCCAGCTATTCTTTTTTTTCATTCATCCTCGCCTTCACTGCTTCATAGTGGTTCAGTAGTCCCTCTGCAGATGTTATTTCTCTAATAGATCTATCCACCTTCGCTAATCCTGACTTGTTTACTTTCACTTTGTTTACTATTTTGACAAAGTCAAGCACTGACAATGATGCGCGGGATTTGCCAAATCCAAGGGTAGGAAGTACATGATTGGAACCAAGGCTGTAGTCGCTTGCAGATGATGGCGCATACTGCCCAATCAGCACAAGCCCAGCTGAATCAACCTTCTTGGCAATAGCATCTGCGTATTTACACATTATTTCTAGGTGCTCTGGTGCAAACTCATTTACAAATTCAATGCAGGAGCTTTCATTCCTACAGATTACAACAAAACCATTGTTTTCTAGGCTCTTTTTCGCAATATCCAACCGTGTGATGTTTTTAACTATAGACTCTACTTGCTTCTGTACTTCTGATGCCAGCTTGTCAGATGTAGTCACAAGGCCACACACGGTGTCAGTGCTGTGCTCAGCCTGCGAGATCAGATCTACAGCAATAAGCTGCGAGTCAGCAGTTGCATCGGCATATATGAGCAGCTCCGTCGGGCCAGCTACCATGTCTGTTGACACCATGGTGGAAGCGACTAGCTTTGCAGCAGTAACAAACATGCCACCAGGACCCACTATCTTGCTAACGGGCCTAATCGATTGAGTGCCATACGCAATGGCAGCTATTCCCTGCGCGCCGCCTACCTTATATAATTCGTCGACTCCGCAAATGTCTGCAGCTACCAATGTTAATGGATCAATGGTGCCATCCCTTCTTGGAGGAGACAGCGCCACAATCCTTTTCACGCTAGCGACCTTGGCAGGTACCGCGCACATGACGACTGTGCTTGGATATCGCGCTCTTCCTCCTGGAATATAACACCCAACGCTTGCAACCGGCTTGACCATGCGATCCATCCTAACACCATCATATGACACAACGATTCCTTTTAGCCGCTTAAGGATTGCTAGCTCGCTCTTGACAAGCCTCTGTTTCATCAGCTTGATTGCCATAATCTGATCCTTTGTGACGTGCGCATATGCTTGCTTCATCTCTTTTTCGCTAATTCGTAGCGAGTCAAGCCTTGCGCCGTCAAACTTAGATGTATAATTGAGAACTGCAGGGTCGCCATGCTCTGCGACATCCCTCATTATTGCCTTTGCGTCTTCCAAGAGTGAGTCTTGGATTGTAGTTACCTTTCGAAACTGCGCAGCTTCTCTAGCAGGGTCGGCTACGTGAATTATCTTCATCAGGAATATCCGTCCAAGTTTATTTCGTCAAGTTGCAGTATTTGCCTTGGCTCTAATACAACTAGGCCCTGCGCCAACTTTCTCAGCTTTGGCACTATCATGATAAACTCATTCTTGTCGATCACGGTGTTGACGCCGTACCAGCCTTCCTCAGAAAGCGGACTGACAGTGGGTCTTTTAAGAGCAGGCAGTTCCTTTAACAGTCTTTCCAGCTTCTCCTTCCGGACGTTGACAAATATGTGGAGCTTTTTCCGCCCCTCTACGACACCCCTTAGAAGCGCTATCATGTCGGCTATTTTCTCGCGCTTGGCAGGATCCTTGAGAGACTTTTTATTTGCCATCAACACTGCAGTTGATTCGGCTACAGTATCTATTATTTTGAGTTTGTTCTGAGCAAGTGTGGTGCCAGTTTCAGTAATATCGAAAATGGCATCTACATCTTCTGGTGGCTTGGCCTCCGTAGCACCAAATGAGAGAAATATCTCGACCTTTTTGTTTTCACCTATCCTCATCCAAGGCGTAATTATCATAGGGTCGGTGTTTCCATAGTAGTTCTTGTACACGGAGTTTGCCTTGATGTGAGCAGAAGTCGTGGTGAGATACTCTGAGGATATTCTCAATGTCTTGTTGTTTTTGGCAAAGTCGCCTATCAGGTCGCTTAGATTATCAAAGGGAAAACTAGTGGGGGCTGCGATCACCTGTTTCACGCGTCCGATTTCAAGGTCTAGCAGCACTTCAACATCTGCCTTTGCCTCCAGTATCCAGTCCCTGCCGGTGATGCCCACATCATAGAAGCCTTCCTGAACATATGTAGGGATCTCTTGCGGCCTCAGGATCTTGACATCAATATCAGGGTCACCCAATTTAACTCGATAAGTGCGCCCCCGGCCACTCACATGCTGCCATGCCTGCTCTAACAGATTGAAAGTGACCTCCTCAATGCTCCCTTTTGGGATCGCAAATTTTACAGTTGGCATTATATGTGTGACAGGTTGAGAAAGGTGCTTTTACTGGATATATATCTATGTAGACACCAAGCAAAAACTACATAATTATTTGCAGTACTCTTTCTGAAGAAATAAGAGATCGAGGCAACTTGGGCATCGCAACATGTTAACATCATAGTATGATTCGGCTTTAGCAGGAGTCAAATGGGCTGCCATCCTATGCTTCAAAGTGCTTATTACTAGGAATAGGCCGAAGCATTTTGGATTTGCATGCTGAACATCCAACATTTAAACCCCCTGATAATATGGATGGCAGGATTTGGCGATATATGGATTTTCCAAGATTCGTCAGTATGCTAGATCGCAAGGCATATTCTTTGTGAAAGCAAGCAAATTTCGTGATCTCTATGAGGGCACAATACCAAAATATAATGACCTTAATCGTGCTTCAGTTTATGAAGAACAAAGGAATAGCTTCCAAAGTGAAGAACAATTTAATCGATTTATAGAAACTATGCCATCGACAATGAAATCACTTTTCAAGGCTCTGCGTGAAATCATTCTGATTAACAGTTGGCACTACAATGAATACGAATCAGCTGATATGTGGGATCTATATTCGCAAGCAAATGCAGGCATAGCTATACAATCAACATATAGAAAGCTAAGAGATAGCTTTCAGAACAATACTGATGATACCATCTGGATCGGAAAAGTCAACTATTTGGACTTCAATAAGGAGTGGATGAATGAATGGGATACACTTGAAGCATTTGTGATTAAAAGAAAATACTTTGCACAGGAAAATGAGATTAGAGCAGTGACCAGTTTACCTGATGATCATTTAGGAGAAAAGGTATTGTCTGAAGTAGATAAAGAAAGAGAAAGAGTTAACCCATCAAAACCGCGTATAGTGAATCCAAAAGAGCTTACTGATAAAGGCAAGTATGTGAGCAGCGAGCTGGACATATTGATCGAAAATATCTATGTGTCGCCCTCAGCTGAAAAGTGGTTTAAGGAAGTTGTTGAATCGCTTGTATCAAAATATGGTCTTAGCAAGAATGTCATAAAATCAGACCTCTATACTGCAGATTGAACATTGCATACTGCGGGCGGTTATCATTATTCATCTATTCTTGACTTCCATCTCATCGTCTAAGGTTTCAGCAATTAATTCTCTGCTGGTCGTTTGTTGTTGCCAAAGCACTTAGGATAGATCAACAGACCAATTGTAAGAAATTGTATATTTTGAAAAAAGATCGTCTTAATGTCTGTGTATATATCTACTTACGGAATTTCCTTGCATGCAGTCTCATGTGACCAGCTTGAATACCCTCTGAGGATAGCGCCCTCATTGCAGCCAGATTCTGCGCAAGACCAGTAGCGGCTATCACCATTGCTAGATCCTTTGCGCTTTTGACCCCCAAAATTTGAAGCGCAAACTTGGCAGTAGGATGGATATTAACTATTCCTCCAACCACGCCTACTGCTAAGGGTAACTCGATTCCACCAGCCAAGTCGCCTTCCTTTGTCCTTCGCCAGCTAGTCAGCGACCGATAAGTTCCATCCCTTGCCGCGTAAGCATGGGCGCCAGCTTCAATCGCCCGAAAGTCCTGGCCGGTGGCAAGTGCAACTGCATCAATACCATTCATGACGCCTTTGTTGTGAGTAACTGCACGGTAAGCGTCAGAATAAGCAAGTGCATAAGAATAGAGTATCCGCTTGACAATTTGGCTGCCACCAAGATGTTCCTTGTCAAAGATGGCTCTGCATCTGACCATTCTTCTGGTAGCATAATTGGATAATATCTTTAACACAACTTCGCCGCCTGTAATTTCGGCCACCTGCGGCGCTATTGCTTCGCACATTGTATTTATCGCATTTGCACCCATGGCGTCCTTAGTGTCAATGACTAGCTCTACCACCAGCATATTGCCCATATTGTTTGGGCTTTTGTCGCGCAGCTGTCGCACCTGCAAGTCCACTGCAGTCACAGACCTGCTGTTTGAATTAGCAGTGACAAGTAGCTGTTTTTTGTTTCTCAATATCTTTGTCTTGGCATGCCTGAAGTTGCCAAGCCCTACAATTTGCACCTGACCTATCATGAGAGAATCATCAGCCTCAGCGATAAACCCACCCTCGACCTTTGCTATTTTTGCAGCCTTGCTAACTGCAGCAATAACGGATGGCTCTTCTATGGCCATTGGGATCACATATTCTCTGCCGTTTATGACAAAATTGGTGGCGATACCCATTGGAATAGACATTATGCCTATAGCATTCTCTACCATCCTGTTTGCATCTTCAAATGAAAGTGGTCTGAGCATTGCTTCAATATCATCAGATATTCGAGTAGCCTTTCTTATGTAGTCTAGGCGCTCTTCCCTGCTCATTTCATAAAGCTTTTTCTCCGCCATTAGTGTCATGCTACTGCGGGCTGATGATCCTTAAAATCTTGTCATCATTTTGCGCGGGTACGGCTCTTCCGTCTTTATTACTTGTAGTGAAGTAAAGTGACCCATCAGGAGCTTCAACTACATCGCGTATTCTTCCAAATCCAGTAAGGATATTGCTTTGAATATCAGATTCCAAGTCGATCAGACGAATGTGTTGTGCCTTCAGGGTGGCAAGCAATATGTCATTTTGGTAGCCCAAGATATCTGAAGCAGCAAATGTCATTCCCGCAGGAGCTATTGCGGGGTTGAAGCATACGACCGGCTTTTCAAACTTCTCGGCATTGCAATCTTCGATGGGCCAGCCGTAGTTTCTGCCCGGTTTGATGAGATTGATCTCATCATTGCCTTCAAGCCCGTGTTCGCTTGCGTACAGCTCTCCTGTCACGGGGTGCCATGCCAAGCCCTGAATGTTGCGGTGTCCGTAAGAATACACAGGCGAGCCTTCAAAAGGATTGTCTTTGGGGATGCTACCGTCAGGGTTAAGTCGCAGGATCTTGCCTGCAAGGGATCTGGCATCTTGGGCAAGCTCAGGCTGCCGTGCGTCGCCTGTGGCAATATATAACTTGCCATCAGGTCCGAACTTGATCCTGCCGCCGTCATTTCTGTCAGAAGCAGGGATGTTGTCGATGATGACTTTTGATTCGACTATCTTGTTGTCATTTTCTGTAAGCATTAGAACTTGGTTCAAAACAGCTGAATCATTGGAGTAAGTATGGTAGACATAGAGCAGATGGTTCTCAGTGAAGTTGGGATGGAGCGCCAATCCTAATAGCCCTGATTCGCCGTTCTGCATGACATTGATGTAGGCTACAGGGTCTGAAATAAGACTACCATTCTTGTCTATAGCCATTATCCTACCGGTCCGTTCTGTGAAAAAAAGCCTGCCATCCTCGGCGATGTCAATGGCCCAAGGGACGTCAAGGTTCTCGGCAAGAACCTGAACACCAGAGCGGGTATTATTGCCGTTGCGCTGTCCTGGCTCAGGTATTGGAAGCGTGGTCTGCGACGGCGTGAAAAAGATGGTCGCTACTGCAGCCACCGTTACAGCGGCTACTGCTGCTATTACCAGCCGCCGCTCTTTATCCATTGATCTAGTTAAAACCGGAGAAGCATTATAACCTATGCTGCCAGCAATATGTGTAAGGTTTAAAATAACAAGCACGAGATGTTCTATTGAATGAAAGTATCAGAAATAATGGTGACGGACGTCGTTACTCTCAGCCCGGAAGACTCAGTTGCAAGAGCATTAAACCTTATGGCTAATAGATCAATTAACCAGATACTCATCGTAGATGAAAACGGTAAATACCTTGGCATGATATTTGCTAAGCAGATCATTAATTCTACTGCGCAGCCTTCTTCAAAATTAAAAAGCTACATCGTTAACACGTCGACATTGAGTAGAGACGACGACATTGAAAAGGCTGCTCAGCTTGTAATTGGAAGTGGAAATCGCGCCATGGCAGTGGTAGAAAAAGGCGAGCTTGTCGGCATTGTTAGTGAAACTGACCTGGTGTCAACGGCTGACTTTGGACATGCTATTGTCGACGAGGTCATGTCTGGCGCGATAGTGATAGAAGAGAATACCTCGCTTGCAGATGCAGTCTCTAAAATGAGGAGGTACAACATCTCACGGCTTCCCGTGATAAATACAAAAGGCATTCTCCGCGGGACACTGAGTATACTCGACATAGCTAAGATAATTGCAACTCCGCGTGAGCGCACGAGCAAGTCTGCAGCAATCTCTGGTGGAACTGCAGGTATCAAAGATGTCAAGGTAAAAGATATCACAAGAAGGGCCATTTCAGTCGAGCGGGGTACCAAGCTCAATGTCATGACAGACCACTTCAGGCAGAATGAAGAGGCTGTTGTGGTTGGAGATGGAAGGCCAATGGGCATAGTCACCCCAAAGGATGCGCTCGAGCTTATTTTGCCCAAAAAGAGCAGCGAGCCTATCATACACATGGCACATTTTGAAGATGGGCAGGACAGAATAGAAATTCAAGATCAGCTTGCACGGTTTTTGAAAAAAATTCAGGGTAAGCTTGGAGATGTGAGATCTATAGTCGTGTATGCAGACAAGCACAAGACACGCAAGTATTCGCTCAGGACGCGGCTTATCACGTCAAACGGTGTGATAGACGCAAAGGCTGTTGGCTATGACCCAATCAGTGCATCAAAGGAGCTCGTAGCACGGCTTGAGCGCAGGATCAAGTCTGAGCATAGCCAGAGAGTAAAAGGGCGACAGCACAGGGATTCGCCAAGAAAAATGGAATAATAATAATAATAATATACATGATGGCGCGGATGAGGAGATTCGAACTCCTGATCGCCCGAGGGCGAATCGGCTTACCGGCGCTTGTCATCTCAAGGCCGACGCATTATTATGTTCATCTAGAAAGAAGACCACTCTGCCACATCCGCGCTACCAGTTTCTTTTAAGTTCCTACTATTATATGTTAATTATAAGATAAAATTGCTTTTTTTCTACGACATAAAATTCTCCAAAATATTTGATGATTTGTTGTATATATGAGAATAGATATTTCGAAAATGAGGTTGAAGTTATAGATATTCTATACTCCTTTTAATAGTCATTAGTACCTGTAATTAAGAAAATCATATAGTATAACACAATAGCATAACATAATAGTATTATCCCATAGTGCATACGTGTAGTTTGAAGGTCATCAATCCGGCCAGAACCCTGTTACAACAGGATCAGGCTTAATTGGCAAAACCCCGAAAACCTCTTATCTAATAAGAACAACTGGCAAAGTCCATACTCTAAAATAAAATGAAAAGGTCTGAAGGCCTTTGTGGCCAAATAACCCTGCTTTAAGGGGCAGTAGACGGAAGCGGTAGATCTGCAGTAGACGGAAGTGGTAGATCTGCAGTCGACTATCATCGGATAGATCAAGTCACATCTAACGTAAGCATATGCAAAAGATGAATCCTTGTTTGCGTTATACTGTATTTTTGCAAATCATGATTATGATCATCCTAAAAAAGATATTTATAGTTAGAATACACTGTTGGCTATAGCTCTCCATAGTGACTAAAAAATGTCATATGAATATCCACAACAGAAATCTATTTCACCAACCTGCGACCAATTTTTATACCTGAAACACAAAGAAAACATCTGTGCAAGAAAAGAAAGGTGGACAAAAACTGAAGTCAATTTCTGTGCTTGTGCCGTTTGAGAGGGTGCAGGCTAGCCTTTCTGAAATTGGGTTTTTGCTAGACGATACTGTTACAATTGTTGCGGATGGCAAGTTCTGGAACAAGATGCTGTATGTCAGGAATGAAGAGACGATCAGCGTCTCAGAAGAGATTGGAGATGCCTATCCAAAAGATCCGATAATCACTATCTGTGGCTCCAAGATGACAATATCAAAGGTAGTCAAGGGCATTGGCGGATAAAAATTGCCACTTTACGAATGTAACGAGCACCAATTTGTGGAGAACATCCGGCGTCTTTTAGAATCAAAGGAAAGGTTCCTTGTGAACCGCAAGATGATGCTGTATGATGATGCTAAGTACGGCCCAGCCACCATGCCAGACCATGAGTTCAAACGATATGAAATGATATGCACAAGGAAATCGATCAACTCGACGGTTTACGCCAAAGTGCCGTTTATTGATAACTTCCACCACAACAGAATGTACGAAGAGGGAGAGAACCTCCACTCTGCCAGCGCGCTGCTGTTTCCAAGGATGTCAGTTCCATACTACAGAGTAGAATACTCGGTCAATGTATGGGGCGGGACTTACTTTTTCGCATTTGATGCATTGTTTAACCCTGAAGTAGTGATTGAGAAGAGGAGTGGCAGGAGGTTTGGAAAAGAAGGTACTCTGATCCATGTGTTGAGATACAACCCGCCTGAAGAGCGCGTGCTAGCGATCAACCTACCAAAAGAAGTGATGGTGTTTGATGTCAAGCACATGGTGCGGGTAATCGATCACTCTTCAAACTTTTAGTATCCATTCAAAAAAGGCATGGAGCGAGCTTTTAAATGGCAGTGGCTGCATGTTCTTGACGTTAAATCCGAGCAAGAGCATTCTTCCCTCAAGTTTGTTTTCTAATGCGGGCGGCAGTTGCTCCGCTTTAAGAGGCGAGAAGAGTTCAAAAAAGAAGTCCTGCCGGTGGTATGCGACATGCTGGGCAAAGCAGTCCGATAATATTATCGGGTCGCCGACAACCCGCCTGTCTACATCTGGCTGCCTACTACCACCGCCACTACTGTCAACAACTATTTGAAGCGACCTCTTTGTGTAATTCTCACGCGTAAATCGTGCATCCATTTTCTGGGGCATGGCGATATAGACCCGAATATCCCTTGCTACTTGCTCGACAGTCCTTTTTGCCAAGTCGCTTGCCGCATTGACCTCAGATTCTCCAATAACTCCATAGTCTTTGCCAAATAGGTAGAATACAGCCAAGAGCTCGTCCTTTCCTAGAAATGGAAAGTCCACCTTAGCACCCATGAACTGCTTTATCCTGACTGAAATGTCAGGCGGCAGGAACATACCCATATAGGAATCAGCAACGACAGACAACTCTATTTCTAGTAATTAGTAAGGAGCTCAAAGACAAAAGAAGAATGAAGGAATAAAAGGCGCGCGCCTAGTGCGCATGTGGCGGAGGTGCACTACCTTTAGACAAGGCTTCATTGAATGTGCCAGCTGCCTTCTCATGAAACTCTAGACTTGACTGGTCTACTTTTATCGCCTGTGGCGGACACACTGATACGCAAGCCATGCACC
>DATDKS010000147.1:0-7348 GCA_036519825.1 Nitrososphaera sp.
TGTCGAATACGATTGGTGACCAGGATGATGCCTACCCTGGCCCATCTAACGTCCCTATTTGACGCAAACCAAAGAGGTAATAGGGCGCTACTCAGCTCATTTGTCCTATTATACTCATAATCTGTTTATCAACTACATTAATATATAACGAGACAAGCTACCAAGAAGAAAACGCAATGCCCCGGCAGGTACTTAGTCCTGAGACTGCAAGCTTATCGAGTTATCAAAGCCGTCAAGATTTAAGGCACAGGCTGTTCGGGTGGTGGTAATGCACCTCTAATATTGTTTCCGGAACCTTGGTCTATTACCCCATAGATAGGAGTGGGGCCAAAGTGATCGTTTACACTTGAAGGATCTGGGAATATGCTTATGATCTCTCCGGATATCTTGATCGTCGTCGGCACATCAACAATTGGAGCGTCAGGCATTTTGATGGTAGAATTGCCATTATATGTCATTGTCCCGTTTTCCTCAGATGAAACGTTTGAAAGTCTAAAATTTGTGATCACATGCGTATGCGCTCCTGATCCATTGAGCATTATCATTCTGAGGTTTGCATTGAATACCGCTGCTTTCGCGCCTGAAGCATTCTCGTCGTTATTCTCAATAGTTGTCTGATTGAACGAAAGCAAGTTGCCTCTCCAGTGTCCCACGATAAGCCATGCAGGCTGACCGGAGCCATTATTCTGAATACTAGCGACAGGTCCAAAGGTAAAATTGCTCGATTGATTGGATGGCGGCTGACCAAATGGAATAGGATAAGGTGCAGGATGGGGAGGCAGATCATCGGGTGAAAATGAGGGAGGCTGCTGCTGTGCGTAGACAGAAGTGATATGTAGGGAAATAGGCGTTAATGCCGCGATGACGAGGGCAATTGAAACGTGATAGAAGAAGCACTTTCTCATTGCTACTGACATGGTGCTAAATTGTATATTAACATTTGAATTGAAATGTAGAAATGTTCTTTCTGTGTGATCTCATGAACTTAACCGCCTTTACTAAATACTTCGATTCTACCATTGCCCTCGTCAGTCACATATACCCTTCCCTGAGCATCTACCGTTACCCCTATAGGATTATTAAATTGGCCATCAGCTGATCCACTGGAACCCCATTTAGTCATAAAATTGCCATTATTGTCAAAAACTTCAATGCGATTGTTGCCTCTATCGACTACGAAAACGTTATCAGAGGAGTCTATGGCTATTCCTGACGGTGAATCGAATTGTCCGTCTCCGGAACCAGCTGTTCCCCACTTTCCTAGAAAGGTCCCGCTGTTATCAAACTTTTGAATACGGTTGTTCCCACTGTCCACGACATAGAGAGTGCCTTGGGAGTCTATGGCTATGTCTGAAGGATTCATGAATTGACCATCATTTGAGCCCGGTGTACCCCACTTCAGGATGAAGTTACCATTACTGTCAAATTTTTGTATGCGATTGTTCTCCCCAAAGTCGCCTACATACACAAAGCCTTCAGAATCTACTGCAATGCCAGCAGGATTTATGAATTGGGCGTCACCTAGTCCAGTAGAACCCCACAAGCCAAGAAAAGTGCCTTCTGAAGTGAATTTCTGCACTGCCTGATCGGCATCTCCCCAGTCTGTCACATATACGGTGCCGTTAGGATCTATGGCGATAGAGAGTGGATTTGCAAAGCCTCCACCGCCGGTTCCAAGAAAGCCCCATGATAAAATGAATGTTCCATTAGAAGAAAATTTCTGAACTTGGTTTGCCAGACCTGTAAAATCAGTCACATACACATTGCCTGAAGAGTCTTTAGCAATTTCCAAGGGTTGGGAAAATTTGCCGTATCCTGACCCAAAGCTGCCCCACTTAGTGACACAGGAGTACTCATTACCATTATTATTGCTGTTTTGTTGCTGCGCAAAGGAATAAGAAGGCCAAAACAACACAGAACAGAGCGATAATGCTAGCATAGTAGTGGCTACGGGAACAAGCTTTTTCATATCGTCTATTAAGACAGAATTTAATATATATATAGTGCGTATAAATTTAATGCGAAAGCAATCGTTTGCTTTAACAAGTCATTGATGAATCAGAAAAATTTAGGATGTCATTATCCTTCATCCAATCAGCAGTATGATCATCCGTTGGGAATCATGAATCCAATCTTTATGAACTTAGTTTCACTCAGACCTAAAGCTCTTTCTCCGAGGTGTAGAAGATAGAGGACCATGTCTACTGAGGATATCATGTTGGTATACCCGTTATACCATCAGCAGCTGCAGTGGGATTCTCATAATAGCTTGCATTTTCGTCTTGCACTGCGGATCTTCCTGCACTTGCTTCTTTGATAAGCTCAAAGCTCTGAAATATCTGCTCAATCATTTCAGCCAGATTGCCCGAAGGCAGTGTTGCTGCATCACTCTCATAAGAGACACTATATCCTGATATTAGTCCCCCTTTTGATGTAGTATTGGTGGCCGCTAACAAAAAATAACCTCTTGTGTCCCGAGAATCAGCACTGTTGTATCTCATTTCTATAAAACTGGCTGGCACTATTCCTATAGTATTATTTGTGTCTGCACTGGTAACATTGATAGGCATGTTTATTTCCTGTAGAACACTGATATTAGTGTAACCAAGCTTCTGAAGCTTCACCATGTGATAGCTGAAAAAATTCTCGTTTGTTATGTTGCTGTTGGCAATAGAAGCGAATTCAGGTTCATCGGCGAGGTTGGGATATTGTTGAATGTATATACTATCGTCAGCTTCTTCGCAACTATATGCGTCGTCAGTATCAGCAAATGCTTGTTCCTGCGGGCAGAGTCGTGCTAGCAGTCTCGATCCTTGCTGCATCTCCTCCAACAAGGCATCAGTATCGGTATTATGGACATCTTCAATGACCCAACCCGAAGGTACTGCTATACTAAAGCTGTCACTTATGCTATGAAATTTCGTGTCCTGTTCTTGCAAAGTTACATCTTTGCTGGATGGGACTTGAGCATTACTTACCGTTATGTCGCCGAGAACAAAAATAGCGATTATTAAAGCTAAAACAGGCTTCCCAGTTGCTTGCGTCCTCGTCAAAACCATCTTCATGATGGCCAAACGCTCCTGAAAAGCAAGATAAGGACATGGGTCGATATCGGTTGATTATTCCATAAATGGGCTTTATGTGAACAATGAAAATATATCCATGCAGATATGGAGTCAAGACGGTTATGCAGCCAGCATCCAGGTATCTGCTATATGTTTCCTTTTATCAATGAATTGTATAGCACTGCTTTATAGTCCTTCTATTAACGTGGTTCTGCAGTTGTGTTTTCATAATATAGTATATCTTTAGCAACGAACAACAATTGTCACAACTCACAAGACACAGAAGCCTGGAGCGTAGAAGGGGAAGTTTTGAGTTGCGCAACAGGATCAGGGAAAAAATGAAAAAATGCATTTTTATCAAAAGCGGAAGATATAATGGATGGAATCAGCATTTATTAGCGCAGGGGATGAAGATGTGGTGGCTATATGATTTAGATGATTATTAATACCAATTTCTGACCCCTTTTGCTGCTCTTTGCTCTTAACTATCGCAACCACAGCCATCTCTGCCGAGATCGTAAGACTTGATATTGTATTTTTCCATGCAGCTGGAACAAATGCTCTCCCCAAACGCGATTTTTGCATCGCAAAAAGCACATGCCTCTGTTACTTTACTGCTATTGCTCTTTAGCGCTACCACCAACAACAAAAGACATAGAAAAGGAGCTAATAAGTCTACTTGCCATATCTAGGTCTTTCTTCGGTATGAGCCAGCTATTATTGATTGCCACATGTATTCATCAAATCCCGAACCTGTTGATCAAAATGGGGATTTAGCTCTAAAGCAGTCAATCATCAAGCTCCCTTGTGCTTTGATAAGTTAGCCTTCCCCGCAGAAAACAAGTTAAAAGAAGCCGCTCCTTTTCAAGTCTTCTGAAGCAGACATGAAGAGTTTCGGCATCCCCCAAAATGAGTTCTCGAAGAACAATGAAGGAAATAAAAATAAAAAATAAATCTAATTACCTGTCATGTATCCATATTGGAAAATTTGTTATACTTGTGTGGCTTGGTCATGTCATGAACATAGCCAGTGACTTGCTTTGCATTGCAAAAGGCGAAATTCTTGAAGACAGCTGGAGCAGACTCATATACTCTGTAGATGCAAGCCACTATGAGATAGAGCCTATTGCAGTAGTTTGCCCTACAGATGAGTATGATGTACAACGAATATGTGAATATAGTTCGTCCAACAAAATAGCGATAACTGCAAGAGGGGCAGGCACAGGACTTCTCGGACAGTCCTTGTCTGACAGCGTAATTCTTGATTTTTCGAAGCATATGGATAAGATAATAGAGATTGACAATGACTACGTTACAATCCAACCGGGCGTCGTGAAAGGTATACTTGACAAAGAGCTACGAAAGAGAAACAAATTCCTGCCACCTGACCCGGCCAGCAGCAACTACTGCACCCTAGGGGGCATGATAGCGGACAATTCTAGTGGTATTCACTCTCTGGGCTATGGCAGTACTATTTCTTTCCTTGAAGAAATTAAAGTGGTGTATGCAGACGGCAAGTTTGGTTTTGCAAGCGCCACCAAATATGACGATAGGATGAAAAAACTTCGCGAATTACTTTCTTCCCACGTCTACGAAATTAGAAACGGCTATCCAAGAGTCACTAAGAATTCTTGTGGATATAGACTGGACGCTGTCTTTGACGACAAGTTTAATCCGCAGAAGGTCTTTGCAGCTTCTGAAGGCACACTTGGTGCGATAACTTCTGCAAAGCTTCACATTCTAGATATCCCAACTTATAGATCCTTGATGGTGCTAGGATTTGAAGATTTACTAAGTGCTGTTTCGGCAGTCCCCCAAATTTTGAAGTTTTCCCCCTTTGCACTTGAAATGTTAGATCATACTATTGTGAGGTCTAATGATGGCAAATTATCTGGGGCCGGTTGCCTGTTATTTATTGAATTTGCAGGGAACGGCAGCAATAAAAAAGTGGAGGAGCGCATGATGGCTTGCAAGCAAGAGCTTGCAGAGAGATGCTATCTGGTCGAATATGCTTCGGATGAGCATAGTATAATGAAGATATGGATGGCAAGAAAAAGCGCACTCAACACCATCATGAAGCTTACTGTAGGCAGTCGAAAGCCAATAGGGTTAATAGAGGACACGGTGGTTCCCCCAGATTTTCTTGTCGATCATGCTGCCAATCTTCTGAAAACTTACCATGAGAATAAACTGGATTATGTGATTTATGGTCATGTAGGCGATGGCAATATGCACACAAGGCCACTGATAGACACTGCCTCGACAAAAGAATTTGAATTGATGCGCAACATTGCAAACAAAGTATTCTCACACGTAATAAAGAGAGGAGGGACGATAACAGGCGAGCACGGCGACGGACTTGGCCGAACAAGCTATATTGAAATGATGTATGGCAAGAGGATTAGTTCACTATTCTCAACTGTCAAGAAGCTATTTGATCCCTCATTTACAATGAACCCATGCAAAAAAGTTCCCTGCAATGATTTATCAATGGCATAGCTACAGCTTCACCAGTTGAATAACCGCTCTGCGGATTTTGAAAGGCTCTGGCAATACTCGGTCGGCTTTTACGGTGTGTGGATAGCGCACATAGGAAGACAATTGAAGCTATTTAATCACATTGCTGCTGGCCCTGTCTCTATAGAAGAACTGATAATGAACACTAAATTGTATGCGCCTGCGGTCAGGGCATGGTGTTCTGCAGCACAATCCTATCGACTTATCGCAACAAAGAAGGATAAGATCCAATTGAAGAAGCATATGAAGAGGATACTTATTGATAAGACAAGTCCTGACTATATTGGTGGACAATTCTCGTACCTTGCTCTCAGAAGCCTAGAGTATGGCTCGCTTGAAGAACTATTCAAGTCGGGCAAGACTCTAAAAAAGATGTCCACTTTGAATGCAATTGAGCAGGCGACTGACTGGGATCACTATGCGTTTCTTGCTACCGTGCGAAATCAGAGAAAATTACATCAAATGCTTTCCAAAGGATGTAGACTACTTGATGTGGGCTGCGGCACAGGCGGTATGCTTGCCAAGATACATAAACAATATCCCAAGTCAAGTTTTGTCGGGATAGACCCGTCAGGTAAAGCAGTCGCAATGGCTCGTCAGATACTGGATGGCAAGCCTATTTCCTTGATAAAATCAACAGGCGAATCCATGAAATTTGCGAATGAATTTGAGATTGTCTATCTGGGCGAATCACTCTACATTACCAAGGAAAAAGAAAAGGTTGTATCAAACTGCTGGCGGGCTTTGAGAAAGGAGGGTACAATAGTGATAGTGGAGGGACTGCTACCCAAATTGAAGTTTCATGGTAGTTCAAGTCGCCTGATAATGGGGATGCAGCTTGACTTCGCGCTGCAAGGACACAAGTTTATGAATAAGAGGGACGTCGTGCTGCTGCTCAACAACGGGTTTTCAAGCATCCAGTTTAAAAACCTCGGCGGCGACGTCTATTTAATAAGAGCAACTAAGAAATAAGAAGGACTATAACAGTTATCCACCCATTATTCTGCACCTATAAGCCCGAGTAGGTCAAAGCCCCCTGACGACTTTTCTTTGATCTCAGCTATAGATATGAGATGCCCGTCCGGGTCCTGAACTATCGCATGCTTGCCAAAAGGCTCCTCTTTTGGTTTTTTAAAGAATTTCACTCTCTTTCTCTTCAGCTTTTCGATAGTCGAGTTCAGGTCGGTAACTTCAAAACCCACCAGTGTGCCTGAACCTACCTTCAGCATGCTTTTTTTCTTCTTCGGAGCTGGGTGGAGCGCTAGCACAGTATCACTGTTGAAGAATTCTGTCCAATCCTGAGATTTAGTCTTGATCGGAAGCTCGAGGATCTCAGTATAAAACTTGATCGATTTTTCCATGTTTGAAACTAGCAGGATTACGGCTCCAACCTTTCTAAAAGAAGACACACAAGTCTACCTCTAATAATGTGTTCTGCCTAGTAAATTATGAACGTATCGCCATGCGTGCCAATCATTCTGGGGAAAGGAGATGTACATACCAGAATTTTGACAGACCAGGCTCAGAATCAAAATGCTGGCGAAAGCAGACAAACATTATACATCTGTGGCCAATTCTGAATAATGAATGTATGTTTTTGACAGTATTTCTTTTAAGGGAGGTAGATGATAAGTGTGTATGGTTACGCCTACTATCCCTTCGGATGAGAGCAACACTGCTAATGCTAGCAGAGTAAGAGGGAACACTTCGACAACTGATACTACTGTTCACCTGACAGCATCAGTTGACGCACAACAGACAGCAGA
>DATDKS010000148.1:0-6045 GCA_036519825.1 Nitrososphaera sp.
GAAAAGTTCCCCTTGTAACTTTTTGAGAACTCTAAAACAGCTGCAGAGTAGATGCCTATCTGCCTATGGCATATTCAAGAACTACTTACGACGTGTGGCTTAGGAATATCTTCAAACATACCTTGGGGAATGCCCCGATTCATCAGCGGCGAATATGAAGATATATTTTTGACGGAAAGACTAGCTTCCAATAACAACAATTATCTATGTCTAATGAGTGGTATTCCACCATTGATCAATTGAGTGCACCTGAGGCAAATCAGATATCAAATGAAAATGCAACGGCTTGCGCCAAATGATTGTTCAAATGGGTTGATATTATGCTGCGCGCAATCGAGGGAAGGATGGCAGATGCCCGCTCCAATACAACACATAGAATAATGAAAAGATGTTAACGCCCAAACATTCTCTTGCTTGCCTTTCTAATATACCAAAAAAATCACTTCGAATTTCTTTCGTATAATACTCGATCGTTGTAGGCAGATAGAGGAAGAAGCATACATATTATTGGTTACCTCCTAAAAGCGTGATCTTTGACTTGGGGGAAAATCTAATGCCAAAAAACAAAGTATATTGAAGATAGAGGCTGTCTGTTTTTCACCCTCTATTGATAGAATTGTAACATTCCAACAACTTATAATATATTATCCTGTCTTATGCCGAGAATGCAACATTTTAAATAGAGTTTTCTTCTTTTACGGCTCGTCTTCAACTGATGATGAACAGAGACTATGACATTATTGTGGCAGGTGGTGGTCTTGCTGGACTTATTGTAGCATCGTCTGCGGCATACTATTCCAATCAATCCATGAGGATTTTGGTAGTAGACAGGAATCCTATGTCTGAGCAAGGAAGAAAAACAGTGTCTGGATGGATCTGCGGTGATGCCGTAGGCAAGAATACAGTTGACTACATGACAAGCAGAATCAGGATCACCTGGAGCCAGCCCGAGATAGAGCACCCAGTCAAAGGAGTAATTGCATACTCTCCTGACCACGAAACCGGCATTTCATTTGACGGCGAGGGCTACATGCTAAACAGGCGACTTCTTCCGCAAAGGCAGCTGAGAGATGTAAGAGCGGCTGGAGTTGAGATCAAAGAGCGTGTAGCTCTCCGCTCGCTTATTGTAGGGGATAATAGCACTATCGTAGGCGTAGAAGGCGACGACTTAGCTAACAAGACCATCTTTAAAAAGACTGCAAACCTGGTAATCGACTGCACGGGCGTAACCTCTGTTATGCGGACAAACCTTCCAGTTAAGTCGTCTATCCAACGCAGGATCGACCGAGATGACCTCGAAGCCACTGGAAGATACATCTATAATTTCGACTCTGCACAGGAAGACAAGACATACTTTGATTCAGACTACTGCATTATACATCTAGACCAAAAATTAGCACCAGGCGGCTATGCATGGGTATTTCCGAAAGGCAAGAGTAAGGTGAACATTGGTCTTGGTGTTCAGCAAAAGGCATTCGATATGCGCAACAAGGCAATGGGAGTACACTCTGATCTAAGGACGCTCATAAATGAGTATGTTGAAATGAACCCTGCTATTGAGAACCCACGCCTAGCAGATGGACCTGATGATAACAGTAATGCATGGGGAACTTGGCAAGTGTCTGTAAGAAGGCAGAACGACTGCCTTGTAGCTAATGGCTATATGCTGGTTGGTGACTCTGCATGGATGCCTAAACCGCTAGATGCCGGAGGAATCGGGCCGGCGATAATTGCTGCCACAATAGCTGGCAAGGATGCAGTCGAAGCAATACAAGCAGGCGATACTTCTGAAAAAGGGCTCTGGCAATACAATAAGCATTTTATCGATGAATATGGATACAAAACAGCGGGCCTTGAAGTCTTCCGCAGGATGCTACAAGGGCTGACAAATGAGCAGATAAACTATGGCATGAAGCACTTTTTGTCCAAAATGGATATTGATAAAATTACGAAAGGAGAGCATCCAGAGTTCAGTACTGTCGACAAGCTAGGCATGATAGTCAGAGGAGCAATGAATAAGAAACTTGCTGAGGACCTACGGTATTGTGCCAGCACTAATAAGGTGCTGACTGATCATTACCATAATTATCCTGAGGCACCTGAAGGGTTCCACGAATGGCACAATGTCCTAATTAGGCATCTTGAGAATGCATTTTTAAGATACAAAGGTGATAGCAATTCTACTACTGCTCAGTCATCCCAGAAGAATGAGCAGCAGTCATTTACAACAACAGCAGCTCCAAACTGACAGAACAATGAATTAATATCTTATTTTTGCATTTTTATCCCTTGTAAGGAAATAAAATGCCACACCCGGTTTATGTTAAATTCCCCGTAATTGAGACAATAGACCTAGGGGGAACATCTACCATCCGGCAAGCAGTCGACAGGATGGTCGAAGCCTACCTGGCACAGGACCCTATGGGAAAATTTAGCTATCGCATACTGCTACCCCGAGATCAAAAATCAACTAGGGATGCAAAGACGATAGGGCTTGCATTTCAAGGGGAGTTTATGCTTGGATTGCGCAAACGAAACGTCGTGCCAAAGTTGCGCGAGGTGCGCTATATCCATGACGAACGCCATTACGGTTGGCTGCTTGCAAACCCTCAAGTGTTTGAGGAGTTTGAAAACGGAGTTGTATGATGATGCGATGTTATTACTTCTGCTAAAAGTACTTGCCCAGTATGTCGTCTAACTCTTTTTGGAATTTGGCATGCAGTTCCTGGGTCTCTTTTTCTTCAAGGCTTGTCTTCCTGACCTTTTCGATATCATTCGTAAGTCTATCAAATTCCGTCAGCCCCTCAGCGGCTTTTGAAAGCCTGTTTGCAAGGAAGAAAACAGATGATAGCATATAGTTTACTTTGTCGCTTTCAAGCTCAACCTTTTTAGAATCTGGAAACGCTGCGTCTAGGCACTCCCTCAGCTGCTTTGCAGACCGTTCTAAGCACTCTGTGTTGCCATTGCAGACTGCGGACCTCTTACCCCATTCAGTTATGCAGTTGACCACAGCCTTCGAATATTCTGTCACTAATGCAGGATCTGCCCTCTAAGGATAAATAAGTTATACTTTGACTATATGCTAATTATTTCCTGATTATTATCTACCTGGACTTGGTTGTCGCATTATTGTATGGTTGTCAAACAAAGAATAACCCTCCAGTGCTCACTTCGGATTCTCCGAACTATGGGGATAGCGTTTACAACCTAGCTCCCATTCTTTTTCTTATCAAGATCTTGTAAGAGAACAAGCAAGAAAAAGTTGAGCGATGATAATATAGTAATATGACACGGCAACAATCTTTTCATAGATAGGTTCAACCATGTGATAATTATGGTGGATAATATTGTGCGTAGAATTGCAATAGATGGACGAATAGTCCAAGGGGACCTTGCTATACCTCAAGCAGCCAAGGCCGTAATATTGTTCGCCCACGGAAGTGGTAGCAGTAGACATAGCACAAGAAATCAGTACGTTGCAGAGGCACTAAACAAAGCAGGGTTTGCAACGTTACTAGTAGACTTGCTCAGCTCTGAAGAGAAAGAAGCTGACATTGCTAGTCGCCACCTGCGATATAACATTGAGTTGCTTGCTGGGCGATTTAAGGAGGTAACCAAATGGCTATTACAACAACCTCAAACAAAGAATCTAAAGATCGGGTATTTTGGATCAAGCACAGGTGCGGCGGCTGCGGCAAGTGCTGCAGCTAACTTTGGTAATGGTAACAATATTGTAAAGGCCCTTGTCTTACGTAGCGGAAGACTAGATCTAGCCGAAGGGCAGCTTTCAAAAATTATTGCTCCTACATTCCTTATAGTAGGCGGCTCTGACAATGCCATAGTTATTGGGGTAAATAAAAAAGCTCTAAAAGATCTCAAGAATGCTAAAGATAGACAGCTCGCTGTGATACCTGGAGCCGGTCATCTTTTTGAAGAACCCGGCAAGATAGAAGAGGTTGCAAATATTGCTACAGACTGGTTCGAAAAATCCCTGCTTTGCAGTGGCAAGAAATTTGAAAACAAATACTCTCTGAAGACTAGGAGTTCTTGGTTATTATCCCCTCTCTTTAGAGATAAACCTCATTTTCCGATAAAATTCAAGGACAGAGTCGCAGCAGGCGAAATGCTTGCTGCGTTGCTAGGAAAATATAAGAAGAAAGAGAAGGGTGACACAGCTACCCCGATCACTGTAATAGGTATACCTCGTGGCGGCGTTGTAGTTGCAGACATAGTAGCAAAAAAATTGTCGATTCATGATTTTGACATTGTCATTCCACGGAAGCTAAGGGCACCAAATAATTCTGAAAATGCAATAGGTGCAATAATGCAGGATGGTTCAGTATATCTTGAGACCCCACTCCTAGAATCTATGAATATATCAAATCAATATTTAGAGATGGAAAAATCAGAGCAAAAAAAGGAAATTGATCGTAGAATGGGTCTCTATAGACCACAGACAGACAAAGAATACCGCATTAAAGACAGAACCGTAATTTTGATTGACGACGGCGCCGCTACAGGTGCTACTGTTATTGCCGCCGCAGGATGGATAAGAAAGCAGAATCCCAAGCGCTTGATAATTGCCTTACCTGTTGCGCCATCTCAAGTAAAGATGGCACTACTGCAACAAGCCGATGCTCTAGAAATCATATATTCTCCTTCTAACTTCACAAGCGTCGAGCGATTCTATCAAAACTTTGACGTCGTTCCACATCAGGAAATGATTAGATTATTAGAAAAGTACAGAAAAGCATCTGCATAAGATTTAGGAAAATAGCCGATGCAGATTATGATGGATATACACATCTGAACCTTTTACTCTGCTATCGTCACATGGTACAATGATTCTGTCACAAAATTGTTTTGGCTCGCAGTTGTATAATCTACTATTGCACCTCTAAAATGAATCTCATGTGCTCCTGGGGCCAGAGGAGAGAGAAAAACCCAAAAGCCATCCGATACCGCCTGAGTTGAACCTTGGTGGCCAGATATAATATTGCCTTCTGGTAAATTGAGATCAAATAACGGTGACTGGACACGCGTGCTTCTAAGTTGAGTTTCATTAATTGACTGACCGTCGATGGTAACCGTTAACTCCGTGACTGCATCATTTGACGAAACGGCGCAGGTCCGTAATTCAGATTCAGTCTGCAGTTCAGGATACTCAAGCTTTGAACACGCAGCATTCATTACTGGAAACAATATGGATTTCCCTGCTGGTATTACGCAGTTGCGCTCATTCAAGCCTCCAAAAGTGCCAGCCAAGAACCATACAGGACCGGTTTGGCCTTTGTCGCAATTCTCACCTGTAATATCTGCAACTGGATTTGTGTCCTCTGGTGTGGAATAAGCCCATTGCCACCACCTTGCAGTCCATTCGCCATAGGTTAAGTTGTATTGTCTTGTATCTACTGGAAATGGTGTTGGAGTTAAGGTCATACTGCTATTGTTAACTGGATTAGTCGTGTTTGAGCTAACTTGGGCAACGGCGGCCTGTTGTTGTGAGGGGTAGTAAACAGCAATACCGCTTATAACTACGGCTGCAGCAATTGCAGCTGCTAAATATACATGTTTTCGGCCTGCCATGCTCAGTGATGGACAAAGTAGGGTTTGGTATATAACTTTTCTATGAAGGCTCGACCACAAAAAAGATTTGAGGATTGCTAGGCGAGAATACTGCTATATTTGAGATGTTTGCCGTAGCTCCCCATTTTTATTTTCGAGAAGGGATAAATGCCACCCTACATCATCTCACAATATAACCCAAAGGAATCAGCGCAATGAGTCGTCCTCATGACAGTGGAAGGAAGGATGAGAAAGCATCACTCAGTCTCACTAAATCTATATTGTCAAACAAGATAATATTCATTGTCTCCCTGATTGTAGTCATTGCATTGATAGCGGACGCTTCGCTCGCAAGAACCTCTGACTTGTTGTCTCCCACTTTAGGCCGTAAATCAGCGACCACACTGGCAATCTTCACTTTCATATCAATCGCATACATTGTAGGACAGTTTATGATTCTACTTTTTGTCAGGAACAGAA
>DATDKS010000149.1:0-5962 GCA_036519825.1 Nitrososphaera sp.
TGCTCTTCTTTGTGGAGTAATAACTGTAGCCTCACAGCTAATCTGGTTACGCTTTATGGTAGGAATTGGGATGGCATTCTTCTTTAGCTCAGCTGTAATCCTTATCGCAAAGTATGGTAGGAGAGGATTTCCCGGGTTCTCCATAGGCCTTATGAATTCTGCTCATTCAATGGGCGGCATAATCGGCATATTTGCCTGGATAATTCTAGCGCAAACGATAGGTTGGAGGGTCAGCCTTATCTGTAGTGGTGTATTAGGGCTTGTTTCAGCATTGTTAATGATTATGACTATTCCACGAAGCCGTTTGAAAGCGGAGTACGATGGCAGGCTGGACAACAGGGCGTATCAACCGTCAGGACAAGGAAAAAAATTGAAAATTTCAGATATTTTAAGGGTATTGTCAAACCGCTCTCTATCCTATCTTGGCCTTATCCTCATCGGCATTCAAGTAGCGTGGGCTGTAGAGTTAACATTCATTGTAATATATCTACAGAACTTAGGTTTCTCTGCAGAGCTTGCTGGTTTTATTGCAATCCTGCCTTTGATTTTTGCCATTGTTTCAGCTCCATTAATCGGAGGCTTTTATGACAAGGTAAGAGATACAAGAAAGGTCCTATTTATTTGCGGAGTCGGGATGAGCATGGCTATAGCTGGACTATCGCTTGGGAGCCTATACCTAATCATTACCTCAGTTATCCTTACAGGATTTTTCTCAGGCGGTGCATTCACCGTAGTGTATGAGAAAGCACGAACAGTTTTAATTGATGGCATCACCGATCCTAAGATTAATTCAACAACAGCCTTAGCGGACAGCAGAAGAAATTTCCAAGATAAAAATAACCTCCTCAATGATTCTTCTTATTATGATACGCTAAAGGTCGCCTGGGTTAACGGCATGTCGCTGATTGGAGTATTGTGGACGCCTATCGTTTTTTCTTACGTTGCGGAGGAGAGAAGCTATGAGCTCGCTTGGATATTATCTGCACTTGTAACTGCCTTATTCACAATAATTCCAATATCAAAATTCTCAAAATGAAAAAGTACGATTCTCTTGTATGTGAATTTGATAAGTCTATGTTCTATTCTTCATTACTATGCCTTAAGCTAATATATAGCGCCACCCAACTAAAAAAATAAAAAGAAAGGAAGAAGAATGAATGGTCTTCAAAGGATGAAAGGGATCACAATAACAAAGCAAGAATATGCACTGACCCTCGAGACTTTATTCAAAGAAACAGAGTTTCCAAAAATATGACTTTCCTATTCCATACATATAGGTAATCTACCGCCATGCTTATTACGATATTCGTTCAGGATCTCTTCTTTTACTTTATCTGCTGACTCTATTATGGCATAACTGAATCTTCTTGCCTTACTTATGCAAGGATCTGACAAGCATCCGCGCATGGATTCTCTTAGGTTTTGACTACTGCCGATAAATAAGATCTTCATACTTGCGTGTATCTTATAAACTCCCTCTGATTCTGCAATATTAGCAATGTTGTCTATATCAAAATCAATCCATGGGGACCAGTCTAATGCTTCTATTCTTTCATCATTCACAACTTTGAATTCTACCTTGTACTTCTTTAAGCATTGCTTTTTTAATGGATTATACATGGAGTAAGACAACCGCATAAAACTGAAGATAACTAAATTTATGATAGAAATAGTTGCGATAATTGCAAGGATGTATTCCAGTGGTTGTAGAACGACAGATTCTTTACAGTGTCAGCAATACAATGCAAGTTTAAGCAGACTTAATGCAAGTAAATCTTATTAGAAGCAAACACGTATTGCTTGCTTGGAAATGAATCCTCCGGTTATTTCGCTAAGGGTGCTTGCTGCCTACGCACGTGATATAGGCCGCGGAGTTGCACGCATAGATGGCCGTTCAATGGATATCTTGGGCGTTTCAAATGGGGATATAGTCGAAATTATTGGCAAGAAGGATGGAACAGATGCAAGATGTTATCAGCTCTTGCCCTCGGATGAAGATCAGGGTATTACAAGGATTGACCCTGCACTGAGAAAGATGATAGGTGTTACTATTGACGACACCGTTACTATAAGAACAATAGCAGATTCTGCTTTATCTGTGGGGAAAGCCCCTAGCATAGAGCCTGAGGAAGCTGAAGCTCCAGTGGCTCCTCAGCCAGAATCCCATGAGACTGTGGGACCAGCGGCACATGATACAGCAGCGGCGGCCATCCCTTCTACTGTTGCGATGTTTATCCTCTCAGGTTCATGCATAGACTTTGATAAGGAGAGGCCTAAAATAATGCATTTTATATCTACACTTGAATCTGCAACCCGCACCCAGAGCAAATGCAAGTGCTATTCTGACGGCAAGAAAGCTCTGGGATGGGATTTCTTTTTGCTCGAGATGGACGAAATGTTCGTAGACAATTTGCGCGATATATACCCAGATATTGAGAAACAAGAGGCCGGCAGCATGGAGGAGCGGTTGGCACTTTGGATGAACAAGCAACTAAAGAAGGTGGCAGATATGGATTTTCATCTAAAGTTAAGAGATGTTCCTCAGGAAAACATCAAGGGGTTCAGACTAGATCCTGAACACTTTAGGGACAAGAGCAACTTAGAAGATCTGCGCTGACTGTAAGCTGTTAGAATTGCTCTAGCAAACAGATGCATAGAACAAGGCTAATGAAAATATATTATCAGTAGTTTCATGATGCCGTTGAGGCTATAATCGAATGGATTTTACTTAACGCCCGCATTTGACCCTTACTATTGCTACCTGCCTTTTGCTATTTGGCTTCTCCTCCCACTAGTCAATATTCAGCCACTTGTTATCTTTTTAGCATTGGATTAGCCCTTGTTATACTCTCGCTGCACATGAATGAAGTTCTTTTAGGGCGCAAGGAAGAAATATTTCATCAAAACAGGCTTGTCTATGTGCTGTCTGCAAACACCCGTATGCAAGAATGTGTGAGTGAAGCAGAAATTTTCAAGCTCCCTGCTTACAAAGGGGTATTAGAGGCATAGACATTCAAGAAGTCTATATCAGTAGGCGAGGGATCAAATATGATGCCGCTACTGCTCTGCCCTAGTTTGCTTTCATTTTATCTTGTTGCTTGTGTTGAATTTCCTGCTGTTGTTGTTGTTGGCGTTGATGTTGAAGTAGCGGTACCATTAGAACCAGCTTGTGGCGTTGTAGCTCCTGTTGGGATCTGTATGAAGGGCGTTGCTCCTTCGCCGCCTGTTACAAGGGGCAACACGCCGTCCCACCTTTGAGTCTTGAGCCATTCTAGGTAGCGCGGGTTCTCCCTGAGCTGTACATCAATTATCCTTATCGCTTCCGCCTCTCCTTGTGCCTGCAATACATTTGCTTGCCTTACTCCGTCTGCGCGAGCGACATTAGCTTGCCTCTCTCCAACCGCCTTTGCTTCCACTTGCTGCGCCTCTATTTCAATTCTCCTAAGGTCGTTGTTAGCCTGAAGTGCTCTCTGTTCGGCTTCTACTTTTGATTCCACTGCTTTTCTAAACTGCTCTGAGAACTGGAATTCTGTGATAGATATTGTCTCTACCTCAACGTTGTAAGAAGCTAACCTTTGTTTTATCTGGTTTTCAATTTCACTTTTTACAGTCTCTCTATTTGTAATCAGATTCTCTGCATTGAATCTAGCTGTTACTTGTTTTACGGATTCCTGTATTGCAGGGGCGATCACTCTATTGGCATAATCAAAGCCAAGCTGCTGGAACAGGACTTGAGCAGTATCCGGGTTTACGTGATAGTTAAGTGCGACCTGTGTGCTCACATCCTGCAGGTCCCGTGATGCAGAAGCTGCATTTTCAACTATTTTTTGTGTTCTAACTTCTATTGGGACTATGCTATCTCTAAAGGGAACTACAAAATGAATACCTTCCTTTAGAGATACGGAGGTGTCGACAGCACCAAAATTTAGTAGCACTCCTCTGTTACCAGCTTCCACAATCTTGATGCTAGCGGCGAGTATAACTATAAGAACAATGAAACCTACGATGACCGGTACCGCGACTCTGATTGAAGACCTAGATAATAATCCTGCTTTTTCTCCTCTATAGTCTTCTAGCGGTTCTCCTTCGCGGGTCATCCTTTGGTAACGTCCAGGACCACGTCTGAAGCCACCACCTCTAAATCTACGATTGTATATGAAAAAGCCTATGATTCCGATGATGATCACTGAAATAGCAATCGTGATTATAGTACCGACTTCTACCATTGTGTCAAGGATCTCCCTTCGTCAAATCCCGAACCTGTGTACAATATTTTTGTGATCTGCACGTACACAATTATTGCAACATGACAATATGAATTTTTATTTGTCAGACTTCCCAGCGTAACAGTTTGCTGGTTTAGCTGGTTGAACGTGGCCTTTATTTTTTGTGTTGCCATGGACTTTAGACCAAAATTCATAATTTTTCAATACACTATGATTTTTTTCTTCTTATATAAAAACTATTTTCCTTGCAATACCACGACTGCTAGTATGCTCTTCTATAGAGCCGCTCCTGCAAGAATGGCAACTGCAAGAGTTAAAGCTGAATAAATGCGATATCATTACCTTCAGCCTTAGCAAATCTTTTTCCTATATCAAGGGGTTTCGAGATCTTGCCATTTTAGCGATGAAGGCATTGATATCAGGGTGATGGTGATGCATACGCATCTTTTTCAAGAACCTTTGGATGTTATGTCCACCAAATACTACTATTTTCTGTCAGAACCTTGCTTTCTTTAGTCTTGATCCGCAATTTGGGCACGAAGTTTGATCATGTTTTGTTCCGCAATTCATACAATAGTAATTTATACTCCTTTGAGAGCCAAACAAGTTGCCAAAGTACGAAGAACCTGAAGAGGTCGCTTGGCCCGCTTTTCGGAAATATCTTCTTCTCCTGTAAACTCCGAGCCCTATTACAGCGAGAACTATTATAATGAGAGAATAAGGGAATGTGAATAGTCTAGAAACTAGAAATGCTATACCAAAGTAGATGCCAATCCACATCAGTGTTTCAAACATAAACCGTTTTGTATTATTGTCCACTTTTGAAGATCAGCACCATATAATGGTGTCATTGATATTAATTTTAAGTAATATCAACAGTCAAAGTCTTCCATTACATTGCTGGGAGGACCGTTGTCAATATATGCGAGTACCACCAAGTGGCTTACAGAAGGAAAGAGACCTGCTGTTTTCCTATTTGGATATGTACCTAGTGCTTAACAGTAGATCTTGTAGTTTGCACTCTAATAAAAAACTAATTGACTTTGAGAATTCAGAAAGCTGTGAAAGTGTACGCAATTTCTAGTCAGAATGTATCTTTGTTGGTAATAACAGAAACCCGCCTAGATGTACTTATTTTGTCGAGACATCAATCAAAATTTCTCCGGATGGTATTAGCCTGATCCGTACGATCTATGGCTACATGTCCAAATTGCACACATTGATATCTGGTGAGAAGGATTAGACTTTTGCAGCTGCCCCAACTATTTTTTTCAACTTTTCAGTCATATACGATGGCTAGTAAGCCAGCCATTATTTCTGTTGATGCAGTGGAGAATCTATATTGTTTTTTTGTAGTTTTTGCTTGTATGAGATACCTGGAGAAGATATTCTACAGAGCAATGGAAAGCAACTCTTTGTTAGAGAAACATAACATAAAATTCCAGCAAGAAAAGCAATAAGAAATCATTATGAAGTTGTACAGAAAAATGACTGCAACACTACTTCATGTAACAACATTGGCAAAATGCTCGGCTATCCTGATTAAGGAATAATTGCCTTTTCCAATATAGTCTGTACAGATTCAGAAGTCTCAGACTGCATCATAAAATATGCAATTCCTGTAGCCTCTGTAATATGGAGGTTTTGCATAATGTGCTAAAAATTCAAACGGCACCTTGAAAAGGTTGTGCCAGCGAAACTTCTGTTATCCATTCACACTTGATGTTGACTTTTGC
>DATDKS010000150.1:0-7578 GCA_036519825.1 Nitrososphaera sp.
GATAAATTACTCTAGTAATATTCATTAGTATGTATTTATAATAAGATATTACAATTATACTATTCATCCAATGACCTTTATTCATAGTGGATAGAGTATAACTTCGTTTATCTTTGTTGCTTCGTAAATGCGAGATGTGTACTTGTTGGGTCCGTGTACCGCTGAGGATCATCGTAACTAATCTTTTATTTATTTTCTGAAAACATTCCTTGCCTCTAGAAGTTCTTAGATCGCCTCTTGCGTCCTTCAATGCGGCGCATAATTATGCTGTTGTCCACTATCTATCTGATTTACCCATATCCATAGCTTTTCTTACATGTTGGTAAGTATTATTGAATAGTCTGATAGCTATAATAGCCTATAATTCATTAAATGTAATTCAATATCTTCCATAATCTGTAGCAATAACTACCTATGACATCTAAGGCTCTTAACCTATTGTAAGAAATGCAACAAAATTTAAGCACTAGCCTACATACCTAAACAATTGGAACTCCTTGTAAAACCCGATATTAACTCCTTAACAATGATTAAGCCTTCATGCAGCCAGATTTCGCAATTACATGTGACAGCCAACTACATGCTCCCTCAATCAAATTTACCTGGATGGGTTTGCACTCTAACTATAGGGGTTCTACCCTTATTGACATAATATTAAAGGTGATTTATTCGCTAGAGAAAATTTAGGCAGAACGATTAGCATATTATGAGTAGAATAAGCCCTCTACTACATCTATGGACTGCTTATTAAGGCATATTTTTGTAAGAGGTTGAAGTTTTGCCTCCTCGTCAGCTACCTAGGCACTTTATATCTATTATGAAGAGTTGAATATTTGCAAAGCTTGGCACTTTGGAAAAAGACCCGACAGATAAGAAATTGAATCCTCTAGTTTTCAGATCAGGCTTTGTATGTCTCATATTGCAGGATCTGAGATGCGATTCATAGTTCGAGTTTTTTATTCTCTCTCCATCGACGACTTCCAGTGGAGAATTGATTTATCATTGCAAAAAGGCTTGCATTGGCACAAGATTTCTACAGGTTTCAAACACCTTGTCTTGGTATCCTTCTGTTGCATTTTAGAGCGGCAGAAAAACATAAGCTGCGGGATAGTGAAAGATATCTGCAGTTCTTTGCATGATATTTGAGTACTCTCGATAATAATACATAGTATGACCTCACCAATACTATTTCTTTATGGCTCTTATCTTGGAGCCTGTGCTATATGCTACTTGTATTCTTGCTAGTAAACTGCCTCTTCATATTTCCTTCAAATGCAGAAGCTCACATCATTGTCATCACCCTCATTCTGTTGTCTAGGTTATTGCCAATGGCTTAAGTTAGTAGTATCAATAATCTTCTTGCTTAGATGCTATTATTTCAATGCTTCAGCTACTTCTGTCAGAGATAATAACTGTGTCTGCAACAATTAAATTTACCAAGAAGAGAAAATACAGCAGAGTGTGTACCTCGAAGACAGCAATAACCTTTTTTTCACCTCTAAAGGTGAAATAAATTTGAACAAAAACTATCAAGATAGTTGATCACTCCCTAAATTAACAACGCAATTCTATGTTGGGGAGAGGTATATACATGCACCCTGACGACCTAAAAGCAGTATGGATTTGCCATGAATGTCATAAGGTGTTTGTTTTTCATAGTGATGTTGACGACCATAAGAATTTAAGCGGACATAATCTAGTTGAAAAAATGAGACTGATTTCACTAGAGACGCTTGCATGATGAGTGTCCAAGACTGCTACCCTGTAGTTTTATGCTAAGGGCTTGGACTACTTACATGTCTATACTATGAAGTAGCAAAAGTGGGATATGTTATCGCCTACGCAGAACCTCTAATATTAGATACTACCTCATAAGCATCTGCTTCACAAAGCGTGCGGTAGACTTCAGACAACGAAGAAAAAGTGTACATGATGAAATCGCTGAATGTCACTCTTCTTTCATATTATCTTCTCGAGAAATGACTCTACTGCAGACCACGTCAAGGAACTATCAACATAGGCTCTTGCTCTCAAAGATTCTATTATTGCTTTTGTGGATGCATTTAATTATACTCAAATCAACATGTCCTAATTTTTATATCCCATTAAATGCCATCTTAAAAGAGGAAGCGATAATGTCATCACCATCACATATGAACTCAAAGACAAATGAAGAGAAGCAGAAAAAAACTTCAGACATACAGGTTGTTCCAGTTGTCGCTAATAAATATTCTATCTCAAAGAAGATTACAACACAGAACTTCATAATAGAAAAGAGATGGATGACTGGCACTGCAAAGATAGAGGTGCCAATGAAGTACGAGGAGGTATATGTTAACGGTAAGAAATTAGGTTCCAAAGATGGACTTGAAAGCATATTATCTTCTATGAAAGGAATCATTGGAGGCGATGGGAAAAAGGTGAAAAGCGATGAGAAGGTGGTAAGAAAAAAGAAAGAATCTCTCAAGGGAGAGTTAGCGCCGCTTTTTGAAGGTAGTTCGAACACTCAAGAGGTACTTGCACTGTTTGGAGAGGAAATATTGATCAGAAAGAGGATACGACAGGTTGGAGAAGCGGTGATAACAAAGCGAAAAGTAACAGAGAGTATTAAGATACCACTAAGCACTAAGAGTGAAAAAGTTATCATAAGGTATCCCGATGGAACCGAAACTGATATCACTTCAAGAGATACTTCTTCTGCTGGTTGATATCATATCCGATCTCTGCAGCTTCTTTTTTAGAAGCATGAACCATCGCATGCGGTCATCAATCCCTGTACTGTATTTTAGAATGAAAAATTTTTCTCCTTATCTCCTAAGTCTTTTTGTGTGAGTACATAGTGTTGTCCGGCTTGGTGAACCTCTCAAAATCCTCGTTAGCTGCTGCCCACACCAGATTGCTTCTTTTTAGTGATATCATTACATTCTACGTTCAGAATTTTATTATTTTGTGCATTTGCCTGAACAATGTGAATTCGATGTAACTTTGTACTATATTGGTTCCTTTGGTGGGTTCTTACTCAAAGAACAGGGGGCAGTGAGCTCTAAAGTCTGCTTGCTTGATTCATTTACCTTCTGGGGCGAGATTCTCCAGTTACAATGTAATGAACTGAATCTCCAATATAACATGCATGGTCTGAAATACGCTCTAAATATCTCAAAATGAGCAAAGCAGAAGTATAACAGCGAGGGTTCGCAAATCTCTTATCATCCTTTGAGTAAGGGCTGAAAATTTCCTGAAGATATTTTCGATACAGTGCATCAATGGTATCATCCATTTGATAGAGCTTCTCGGAAGCATTCTTGTCTCTTGAGTAGAGAGCTTGAACGCTCATACCTATCATATCTCTGACGGTAGTCGCGGCTTCTAAAACTGCGCTCTTGTCACAGTCTGCTACCGAGCCCATAGTTTCAAGGACATCGACAATATCATATGCATAACGACCGAATCTCGAGAATCCATAAGCTATTTCCATACATGATCGGATAAACCGAAGGTCGGTTGCCACGGGTTGATATCTTGCGATAA
Organism: Nitrososphaera sp.; assembly: GCA_036519825.1. Taxonomy (GTDB): domain Archaea; phylum Thermoproteota; class Nitrososphaeria; order Nitrososphaerales; family Nitrososphaeraceae; genus Nitrososphaera. The sequence continues at coordinate 3,529 of DATDKS010000150.1, forward strand.
GCTCAATTGCTAAATCTGCAACTTCATCCTGCAAAACTCGCAGCTGCTCTGACCATTCATGAATCGTCCTTTTTGCGCGTATCCCTTTTTCATAGGATTCAATCGCAGTAATTACTGAATGTTCGGAGAGCCTTGCCATATCCATAATGATATTGCGGATGCGTTCTATCCCTAAGTCTAGGAGTCTTGCCAATTTCAAAGATGCCTACCTTAGGCGGTCTACAGGATGTATTATCCTCATCATTTATCCAAACTTGCCCGAAATATATCGCTCGGTGAGCTCATTTCGAGGATTTTCAAATATTTGCTTTGTAGGACCGTACTCAATCAATTCACCGAGATACATAAATGCAGTATGATCAGCTATCCTGGCTGCCTGCTGCATATTATGAGTTACAATGATTATCGTAAGATCTTTTTTTAATTCATGAATAAGTTCTTCGATCTTGGATGTGGCTATTGGATCAAGAGCTGAGGTTGGTTCGTCCATGAGAAGCACCTCTGGCTGCATTGCTAGGGCCCTTGCTATGCAAAGACGCTGCTGCTGTCCGCCTGATAAGCTAACACCAGGTTTTTCCAACTCATTTTGGACTTCTGACCATAAAGCGGCTGCCTCAAGACTTTCCCTAACCACCTCGTTGAGTATCTTCTTATCTTTAATGCCATTTAGTTTGAGCCCTGCTGCAACATTATCATAAGTATTCATCGTGGGAAACGGATTTGGTTTTTGAAAGACCATTCCAATCCTTCTCTTGATAACTACAGAATCTACCTTCTTGTCATAGATATCGACATTATCCAAGAATACATGTCCCCTTGTAGTTGCACCGGATGTCATTTCGTGCATTCTGTTCAAGCATCTAATAAGCGTAGTCTTGCCACAGCCTGATGGACCAATTATTGCCGTAGTAGTATTTTCCTTAATATCCAAATTGATGTTCTTGATAGCTTGTTTGGTTCCAAACCATGCATTCAAATTCTGAATAGACACCTTGTACCGATGCCTTGCGTCAGTACTGGCTGCCGCAACTGATGCGCGAGTATCGCCATATGAGCCAGAGTCAGAAGGAGATGGTATGTTATTGATTACTTGTTCCTCGCTAGTCACACACTTCTCTGATATTGTACAGAAGGCAATCAGTAATTATCTATTGTCTATATAGATAATGTAATTATTATAGTTGCGCCTAGTGTGTATTATGGATGGATATATAGCATTAATTGACTTCATACTGCACTCGCAGACATTGTATCTGTCCTAAAGGAACCTCCTCTTCTCTGGGCTAAGATCCTCAAGCTAATGCTCATGGTAAGAACAATAAGTATCAGAACTAGGGCAGCGCCCCAACCAAATGAATGAGCGGACTCGTAAGGCTGCGATGCAAGACGCCAAATCCTGAGCGGTAAAGCATCAACTGGCCCCATAACGCTGGTAAAGAATAGGCTTGTTCCAAGTATGGTCATTATAAGAGGTGCAGTCTCTCCGGCTAATCTTGAAATAGCAAGCACCACGCCTGTCAGCACACCATTTTTTGCAGTTGGAAGTATGACAAAAAGAGCAATCTTCCACCTTGGTATGCCGAGAGAATACGCTGCTTCTCTAATGTGGTTTGGAACTATTTTGAGAGTTTCTTCAGTAACCCTAACAACTATGGGTATCATAATAATGGACAGTGCAAACGCACCTGCCCAAACCGAGAATGAGCCTGTTGCAAGAACTATTGTGATGTATCCTACTATACCAATAACTATTGATGGAAGACCTGTCAAGACATCATTGAAAAACCTGACAGCATAGGCAAAGCGGCTGCTGCTACTGTTTTCACCACTTGACCCTGAGAATTCTGACAGATAAATGCCCGCCATGATGCCTATCGGTGCTCCAATCAATGACGCAAGACCGACAACTATCAATGTTCCTTGTATAGCTGGACCTATTCCTCCTTCACCTGATCCTATTGCACCAGGCGGCTGTGTTATGAACTCTATACTTATTGCAGCTGCACCATTCTTTACAACTTCAATCAAAATACTTCCAAGTGGAATTATTGCCGCGACCACACATGCACTTGCCAATAATGTGATTGCTATGTTGGTTACTTTCCTCTTAGAAGAACTATGTAATACAAGCGCTTGAATCGTTTTCCAGTACTTTGCATCTTGATTGCTTGAATAGGGAATAGTGGTGACAGTATTATCATCATCAGTTTTATTATCTATTTTCAGAGAGGTCCCAACATCTCCACTTGTTCTGAATTTCGATTGAAGTGATGGTGACGATGATATTGAACTCCCCTGTCTCCTCATTTTATGTTTAGTATTTCTGGTTGTTGTTATTTCCTGCATTTCTCTGGCTCTCTTCCTGTTGGCTGATCCGACCCTTGTTATTCTTGATACCAGGAGCCTTGCGCCAATATTGATCACTATCGTAAGCATTAATAGAACCGCACCTAGGCCTATCAGAGCAGATGTATGAAAGGATGTCACCGCTTCATTAAACTCGTTGGCAATCAAACTTGCAAGAGTTTGGCTTGGAGCAAAAAGCGAATTGGGAATGGCCGCTGCACCGACTGCATTTCCAATAACCATAGTCACTAGCATAGTTTCACCCACTGCACGTCCCAATCCCAGTATCGAACCTCCGAGCAACCCTGATTTTGCATATGGAAATACTGCAGTCTTTACTGTTTCCCATCTTGTTGCTCCCAGACTGTAGGCAGCTTCTCTTTGACTATTAGGTACTGCCTTTATAATCTCCCTTGATATGGACGATACAGTTGGAATGATCATAATTGCGAGGACTATTCCTGCAGTAAATATGTCTAGCCCAAATGGTGTTCTGGCGAAAATGGGCACCGTATCACCGAAAAGTTGATGCAAAGGCATTTCGATTAGATCTCTAACCCAGAACCTGAAAACAAATAGCGCCCATAGACCATATATTATGCTGGGGACTGCAGCCAATAACTCAATTACAAAGGACAATGGAGTTGCTAGCCTTTGTGGAGAAATTTCAGAAATGAATGTAGCAATGCCTATACTTATTGGAACCCCAATTGCCATGGCAATACCTGCACTTGCTAGAGTTCCAATGACGTACGGCAGCGCTCCATACGATTCCCTTCCTTCGACAGCATTCCATTCTGTGCCGGTGATGAATCCTATAAAACCCTCTTTGGAAAAAGCTTCATTAGAGCCTGTTAAAGCAGAATAAGCTACAAGTGCAAGCAGAAAGACAGTATAACCTGCCGCTCCTAATATTATGACTCGGAAGATTCTATCACCTAATAAACTACCTCTCAGAAATAAAGTTGCTACCTCTTTCTTCCGCTGTTCTTTTGTAGTTGTTGTTATAGTCGATGTGAGAGGTTCTTTTTGCTTTGAGGATAATGACGTTGGTTTTGATTTAGCCGTTTTGATCCTGTGAAGAACAATAGCAAAAATGCCTGTTACAGCCAAAGCCGCCGCGATGATCACAGTTATGGTCATCGTGCTTTTTTCATTCCATCCGTCTTGTGTTTGCATCTCATTTCCCTGAGAAGAAGACGGTGTTATAGGCTGACCTTCATATGTGAACATTCGCAGGGTCTCCTGATTTAGTGTCACAACCTCTTCAGCTAAGGGTACATAGCCAAGCTCATCGGCAAATTGTTGACCATCAGTTACTGCCCAGGACAAAAAATCAACAAGCGCTTGAGCCTTTTGCCTATTCATTGACGGATTGTCAGTCAGCTCCTTGTATACTAGCAAATAAGAAAAGCTGGCAATTGGGTAAGAATTCTTGCCTGCAGCGCTAGTTGCTGATACCTCATCCCATGACTCATCTCCCCTTGGCAACAAAGAAGCGGATGCTGCAATAGCAGAACGAATTGAGTCAAATGATGGCTTCACAAAATTTCCATCACTATTCTGCAAAAATGCATATGGCATATTCGTGCTGAGGGCATAAGAGAGCTCAACATAACCTATAGTATATGGAGTGCCTTTTATTGCGTTGGCGACCCCCTCATTACCCGGCGAGCCTATTCCAGTTGGCCACTCTACTGATTT
>DATDKS010000151.1:0-6437 GCA_036519825.1 Nitrososphaera sp.
CATAAAGGTACCTTAAGAAAAGCTGGCTGAGGTCGTGGGTTCAACTCCCACCCGGTCCATTTTTATCGATCTGGTAATCTACGGCATTGAATTAAGCTTGTTTTAGTTAACTGTCGGGCTGTTTTGTAATAATTTAATAGCATAAAATAAGCTCCAATCCCTTAAATAATAATCATTGTCCCATGTTATAATGTCAATAAGTAACGACGGAAAACGAAGAAAGCCCTTTTTTGTTGTGAGTGGAGTCACAGGAGCATTCATCATAACGTTAACTGTGCTAGCGGGCGGCTTTTCGCTCATTAGCCCCAATATTGTATCTGCAACAACTAGCAACACCACAAGTACAACAACAACAATATCATCAGGAATAGAGTTATCATCGGAACCAGTCTACCAAGACCACCTAAGGGTCGTAAGTCAGAGTCCAATAAATGAGACACACATGAGCATAACATTCTCTGGAAATGGCACGCTGACTCTGCCAAATACTACACAGACTATCAATACCAGCAGCAACGGTAGCGCGCTTATCTCATTTATGACACTATCTGTTCAGGGAATGGAGACTATCAGAATGCAAGATAATGATGAGACTGCAGCTGTTACATTATATGAAATTGACCGGCAGCCTGCTACCAGTGGCGAAAGCAAGGGCATTGTAATAGCAGTGGTTAATACTAACGCTACCAGCGGCATACTTGCGTCATTGAACGGCATGATATTAGCAGGAATTGATGATATACAGACAACAACTGGTGAGAGTCGCTTAACATTATGGGAGTGGAAAAGCGGAATTGGCAACAATGAGGGCATTGTTCCTCCTGTGTAGGAAGACAATCCCAATAAATACAGAATGACGACGACATTTGAGGCTCCATCTATGAGTGTGCCACACCCTCAAAGAAGGAGACATATACGCCCTCTCATCTTTTCTCTATTTCTTTTTCCGATTCCTAGAAGCAATTCCCAGGTCAGCAGCATTCCCTCTACTAGGAAGATTCAAGCCTTCTATCTGAGCTAATTACGATAGCTGTCGTCGTAAGGACGAGATGAACTTTAGGCAACTTACAATACAGCAGAATACCCGATTGGGTAAAAGGCGAACTGAGTGGGATTCGAACAGTATAGTTCTTCTTCCAAAGCTATCTCTCTAGATAACAGGTAGAGCTGCTCTTACAGCGAGCTGAGGTCGTGGGTTCAACTCCCACCCGGTCCATTTCTTTCTGTTGTACAACTACGGTATTATTTTGAATTCAATTTAGATAATTGTCGGACAAGAGAGCTCCAGAATCCGATTTCGTATGACATCACGTCCAAGGGTTTCAGAAATCAATATTGACTGTCATACACTGCCAGCATCACTGTTCTTCTTAAAAAGAATCTGCAATGTTATTGATGCTAGAAGTTGTATTCTTAGTTCAGGATTTCTTCCCTCTATGCTAACGTGAATGACTCCCTACCTTCTACTTTTGTTGCTGGGCAAACTCCATCAACTCAATCAGAACTCCATGAACAAGTCCATCGACATACACATAGCGACCCATCCAATCAGGCAGCTTGGCGTCAAATAGGACAGAGAGAGGGGCGTTTGATTTGCGTGCCATATCCAAGTGTTCATCAATGGATGGCACTAGGTAGGCTAGGTGATGTGTGTTCTCTTCTCCTCCTCTCTCTTGAAGTGCGTCAAGATATGGAGATGGATCATTTCCCAGTGGCTGTATCAACTCAAGCATTGTATTGCCCAGCTCGACGAAACCAAATTCGGCTGAGAAGGTGACAGTTTTACCTTGATAAAGGGCATTTTCAATGTGCAGCGTAAAGCGGCTAGCGATAGCGCTGAGTCCAAAGCGATTCGAATTGTCACGCTCGGCTTGATCAATATCTCTAACGACAACGCCTACATGGTTCAGATTAGGATGCTTCCGTGTCAAAAGATTATCTGACATGTTCGAACTCCTTCATTCCCAACGGTGTCATTGTCATGAAATGCTTCCCTACATGCATCTAGGTTCTCGTTACCGCCTTGATTCTTTAAAAACATTAGTGAAACGGTTCTGATAAGAGGCTATAGCCCAACTGGAGAATGAGGTGGAGTGGCTACACCAGACAGGGTGAAGCTCATAAGGTACACCTTAGGGAAGGATTGATGAAATTTGAGCTCAGGACTGCTTAATAGCACAGTGGTGAGAGCAAAACTAACTTAAAATATAATAAAAAATTGTAATATTCCCTCAAATGAATATAGTATCTCGGAGGCAATACAACGGACGGGGGTGTTGCGCCATCAAAAACACATAAGAAAGCCAACTTTTTACTATTATCCAGAGAAAAAAACTTCATTTGACATCTTACACGACTAGCATGAGTTGAGGTCGTATGAGCTGAGGTCGTGGGTTCAAATCCTCCCACCCGGTCCACTTTTATCAATCTGGTAAATTACGGCATTAAAATAAGCACAATTTTAGATAATTATCGGACAAAAACCCTCTGCAGCTGTCTTCCTATTGAGAATAACCAAAAAATGCTTGCTCGACCCAGTGCATAGTCTTTTTAGTAAAAAAAGTGTTATTGATGTTATGCTAAAAATGGTTGAAATGGATGAAAATGTAACGCTTGCTGCACAATTGGAAGAACAGAAGGATAGCATGCGCTCTGTGATCTTGATTAACAAATTCAATGTCAAGCCAGAGGATGTAGACCAATTGCTCAGAGCTTGGGCAGCAGATGCAGCTTACCTGAAGCAGAAGCCAGGGTTCATTTCTACGCAGCTTCATCGCGGCATTGGAGGAAGTTGTGTGTTTATCAATTACGCAGTATGGGAGTCTGTAGAGCACTTTAAGCAGGCGACTAGCGATCCTGAATTTAGGTCAGCTCTTGCACATTATCCGGACAGTACGAAGGGATCACCACATCTCTTTAGAAAAGTTGCAGTCCCTGGAATCTGTGTGGACTGAATGAACGTAATCTACGGGGCTGGACAGAGCTGCTGTTGAGGTGCTGAATTCGTGGGTTCAACTCCCACCCCGTCCATTTCTTTTATTCTGGTTAACTACGGTATCAAAATAGGCTTATTTTCGATAATTGTCTGACAAATCCAGCAACGCATTGAATGAGGTGAATTCATAAGTTTTGTTATTATTTTTATAATTGTACATCGGTCAAGCAATACCATCTAATCTAGTTCTTATTAGGACTGAACAGATGTGGAAATTGGAGATATTTGCACAACACCGGATTTTCATTAAAGAATGGAGAAGGCGCACAGATCCACTTTCGAGGAACCAAAATAACCGTCAAAGTCTCAAAAGAAGATTCTGAGGATAAATATACAATGCTTGAAATGGCTCATCCGCCCAACGTTGGTCCTGCCCTTCACATCCATCCGGGTGCTCCTGAAGCGTACTACATACTGGAAGGCGAGTATCAAATCAGATCTGGTAAAGAAGTCTATCATGCACAGCGAGGAGATTTTGTGTTTATTCCAAAAGGGATAGAACACAAATATCAATCTGGTTCAAATGGTGGCAAAGTGTTAGTAATTTCTCCTGCTGGCTTGGAGAAGTACTTTAAAGAGGTTGCAGACACCCTCAACATTGGTCCAATTGCTTGGGAGTTGGAGCATGAGATAGCTCGCAGATATGGACAAGAATTCCTTGAGAGTCTGAAACATTGGGGACAATAGATACGGCGGTACCTATTGTGATTTAAGAACCGGAAAGCAATATGTTGAGGTCTATTATTTCACATGTATCAATGAGATGGGAGAAATTCTTAATGCAGTATGAAGAAGAGGAGACTAATACATTTGGCACAATTTACCATTATTGATGCTCCCTCAATCTTAGGGCTGCGACCGACTGGAGTAGAATATCTTCCTGAAGCACTTAAAGCAGCTGGTCTTATGAGCGAATTAAGAGCTGAATACGGAGGACAAATTTCTCCCTTGTCTTATAGTTCAGAACGGGACAAATCAACACTACTACTTAATCCTGATTCGATCAGAGAATTCTCACTCCAACTCGCCCACGCAGTGGCTTTTGTACTGCATAAAAAACGGTTCCCTCTGGTACTTGGAGGAGATTGCAGTATCCTAATAGGAAACCTTCTGGCGTTACGCCGCTTGGGGACATATGGACTATTCTTCATAGACGGTCATGCTGATTTTTATCAACCACAAGCATCTCCTACTGGAGAAGCTGCCGATATGGATCTTGCAATTGTATCGGGTCGTGGTCCAAATGTTCTCACTGATATTGATGGTCTCAAACCGCTTGTCCGGGACCAGGACATTATTGTATTCGGTTATCGTGATGCAGAACAAGCTGCAAGCTACGGAAGCCACGATGTCCGTGATAGTAGCATGCATGCATTTGACCTTCCATATGTAAGAAAGATCGGTACCATCAACGCTGCCGCTTCACAGGCTGTTGACATCCTGGCGAATAATGAACTAGATGGATTCTGGATGCATCTAGATGCTGATGTCTTGGACGACTCAATCATGCCAGCGGTAGACTATCGCCTAGGTGGTGGTGGATTAAGTTTTTCTGAGCTATGTGAACTCTTGAAGACACTAGTTGCCTCTGGTCGCGCAGTAGGAATGGATATTACGATCTTCAATCCCCTGCTGGATTTGGATGGCTCCATAGCACGAAGATTCGTCTTGAGCCTAGTGCAAGGTTTATCTTAATTTAACGAGAAGAGCACAGACTTACTTCAATCCACTTATTGCATGAGACAACTGTCTTCCTTAGAGGAAAGTCCTACTGAGCTGAGGTCGTGGGTTCAACTCCCACCCGGTCCATTTTTATCAATCTAGTAGAATACGGTATTAATCTGAGCTTGATTTTCAATAATTGGCGGACAAAAACCTGGCGATGCCAATACTATATTGTGTAGTTTGTCGACATTTTTTGTCTTTTAATGATACTTCCAATATTTGAAAAAGTTAAAGAACTAGGCACAGCAACAATGCTCACAAGGATATGTGTTGATGTGAGCAACATTAGCCCTACGTTCAATCCTGATGAATTTAAGGCTCAACAACGCCAGATGTGGAATAATGCTGCTGCAGGCTGGCAGACTTGGTGGGAGACTATCGAACGTGGAGCGCAAAAAGTCAGCGATAAGATTGTGGAATTAGCTGAAATCAAAGCTGGTGACAAGGTTTTAGATATTGCTACAGGGATAGGAGAGCCAGCAGTTACTGCAGCAAGAAAGGTTATGCCAAATGGCAAAGTTATTGCTATTGACATTTCTCCTCAAATGCTAGCAATTGCAAAGACAAGAGCTGCATCGCTTGGTTTGGATGGCATAATGGAGTTTAGAGAAAGCGATGGAGAGAAAATAGATTTGCCAGACCCGACAGCAAAATTTGATGCAGTCCTTTCAAGGTTCGGTCTGATGTTCTTTCCAAACCTCCCCTCAGCCTTAGTAAAGATTAGACATCTACTGATAACAAATGGCAGGCTTTCTGCAGCTGTATGGTCTACTCCATCAAAGGTTCCATTAATTGATTTAGCTTTCGGCACTGTAAGAAAGCAGATAAATGCTCCTCCTCCTCCGCCAGGAACACCAGGTCCTTTTGCCTTAGCAGATGCAGAAACTCTGAAACAGTTGTTTAGCCAAGCAGGATTCAAAGATATCAAAGTTGAAACTGTTCAAATAACATTTGAATTTGACTCACCTGAAAGTTATACAAAGCACATTCAGCAGACTGCAACGCGCGCGCACGAGATGATGGCGAACCAGACTGAGGAAGTAAAGAAGCAGGTATGGAACTCAATTACCGATGCAGCATGGCAATATGCTGACTCTCATGGAAGACTGAACTTGGATAATGAGGCAATTTGTATAGTAGGAAGAAATTGAAAAACCACTTCAATATTCTTAAAATTTGCTTGACGCTATAGAGAAGGCAATAAGAATGCGGAAAGAAAAAGAGTGGAGCGGGTGGGATTTGAACAATGCAGTTTTTCTTCCTCCATAATTGCAGAGTCTTTAGACGGAAAAATTGGAGCACATAAGCTGGCTGAGGTCGTGGGTTCAACTCCCACCCGGTCCATTTCTTCTATTCTGGTTATCTACGGTAGTAAATTACGCTTGATTATAACAATTGTCGGACAAAACCTCCCAGCAAGTCATCTAGTCGCTGCCTATTGTGCTCATCAAACAATTCAGAAAGGTTTCCAGGAAAGGGAAGTCCGCTGCTGTTAGTACTATTATTCTCATCATCGCTCTCTTGTTGTTGCATCTGTTGCTGTTGCTGTTTCTCTTGATAGCTCCTCTGTATCCGCAGTAGCTTCGAAATCACATCGTTAAATGAATCTCCTGCATACCCTAATCCCATCAATGACTTATTACTACAAAGTCTGATTAACGCCATGACACCTTGTAAGTAAACAAACTTCAATCTTTCGTAGGGGAGAAGTGCCCTT
>DATDKS010000152.1:0-19037 GCA_036519825.1 Nitrososphaera sp.
AGGAGCCCGCTTCTTTTCATAAAACTAGCCGCTAGAGCTAGGTATACACAAAAAAGCGCCAATATTACAATGTCTGGTGCTTGCGGAAGGCTCGATATCTATGACTCACCTAAATAGACGAGATTTTCACGCAGGTAATAAACTCAGTCAGTATTACAAGAAGATTATGGAGAGGGAGAGAGAAGAAGAGCAGCACAATAAAGGGAATGGTTAAATCAGGCAGCTTCGAAGTCTCTAAAGCAGCAAGTCAGTTAGTTTTAAGGAGATTAGTGTAATTTTAGAAGATTCAAGTACATAATGACCAATTCAATCGTGCTCATATATTATTAAATATCCATTGCTCGCTAGAATCCTCAGAGAGATTATGGCTTCTCTAAGTCTCGCTCAAAAAATAATTTCGGATCATCTTGTGGAAGGTAAGATCGAGCCAGGTCAGGAAATCGGTCTTAATGTAGACCACGTTCTTATGCAAGATGCAACTGGCACCATGGCATGCCTACAGTTTGAAGCTATGGGCATACCGCGGGTTAAGGTAGAACATGCCGCCATCTATGTAGACCACAACATTCTCCAGACTGGGTTTGAAAATGCAGATGATCACCGTTTCCTCCAGACATTTGCCTCAAAGTATGGCATCTATTATAGCAAGCCGGGAAATGGCATCTGTCACCAAGTAAACCTTGAACGCTTTTCAGTACCCGGCAAATTGCTGATAGGTTCTGACAGCCACACTCCTACTGCCGGCGGCGCCGGCATGCTGGCAATTGGAGTAGGTGGTCTGGATGTAGCTGTAGCCATGGCTGGCGCACCGTTCTACACCAAAATGCCCAAGATAATTGGAGTAAAGTTGACTGGCATGCTCAGACCATGGGTCACTGCCAAGGACATAATACTCGAGATGCTGCGCAGACTGTCTGTAAAAGGAGGAGTGGGTAAGATCTTTGAGTATTACGGCGAAGGTATCAAAAGCCTTGGTGTCCCACAAAGAGGAACGATATGCAACATGGGCGCAGAGCTTGGTGCCACTACCTCTTTGTTTGAATCAGATGAAGTCACGCGTGACTACCTGACTCGTCAAGGCAGACCGCAGGACTACAAGCGTTACACAGGAGACCCAGGCTGTAGCTACGATGAAAATATAGAAATAAACTTGAGCGAGCTTGAGCCGTTAATTGCGCTTCCAGGCTCCCCTGATGCCGTACATAAAGTACGCGAAGTGCAGGGCATTGATGTTCATCAGGTGCTCATCGGCTCCTGCACTAATTCAAGTTATGTTGAAATGATGACTGTTGCTCATGTGCTCAAGGGCAGGAAGGTGCACTCAAATGTTACGATGGCCATTAACCCAGGTTCAAAACAAGTGCTTGAGACCGTAGCACGTGACGGTCCAATATATGACATCATTGCTTCTGGAGCCAGATTGCTTGAAAGCGGTTGCCAAGGCTGCATAGGCATGGGTTCTGCGCCAGGAACTGATTGGATTTCAATTAGATCATTTAATCGTAACTGGCCGGGACGAAGCGGCACGAAGGACGACAAGGTCTATCTGACATCGCCTGAAGTGTGTGTTGCTTGCGCTGTGACAGGTAAGATAACTGATCCACGCGACCTTGGCGAGTATCCCCATATCCCATGGCCGGATAAGTTTGTAATCGATGACTCGTCTATTGTAGCGCCAGCCTCTGCAGATCAAGCGGATAAGGTACAGATATCAAGAGGTCCCAACATACGCCCACTTCCACTACGACAGCCTATGGAGTCTGTGCTGCAGGGTGAAGTGCTGATAAGAGTAGGAGACAATATCAGTACTGACGCTATAATGCCAGCTGGAGCAAAGATACTGCCCCTCAGGAGCAATGTGCCGGCGATAAGTGAGTACGTGTTCTATTGGATTGACCCTGAATTTACAAAAAGAGCAAAGGAAAAATACGGCGGCTTTATTATTGGAGGCGAAAACTATGGTCAGGGGTCTAGCAGAGAGCATGCTGCATTGGCACCTATGTACCTAGGAGTCAAAGGTGTGATCGCAAAATCCTTTGCAAGAATCCATAAAGCAAACCTAATCAATTTTGGGATAATACCATTTGAGTTCCTCAATGCCTCTGACTTTGAGCTGCTGGCTCAGGGCACACCCATTACAATAGAAAATGTGGTCAGCAGCCTGAAGAACGAGAATAAAACTATTGAAGCTATAGCTGACAAGAACAACATCACACTCAAGCTCGATCTGACTCCAAGGCAAAGAGAAGTTCTGATATCTGGCGGCCTTCTGAACTACATCCGGTCTACTCAGCATAGATCTTGATAGTCGTCCAGCAGCAATTAGTCAGCACCAAAAACGGGTGGGTTTTTAGTGCAACACGGCTAAAAAGTGCTTGCAAGTGAAAATCACTCCACGGCAATATACTTTGATTTTAAGGATGGGAAACATATCAAGTAGACAATTCACCGTAAACCGCTATTTGCAGATACCAAAGAAAGACTGACTACCTCAAAGGGGTGGCCTTAACAATATAACATATACATGCTCAAGGCTAGACAGGGAAGGTGATTGAAAATCCTCATCAGCATAGTCAACTTAGTGGCTTTTCAGTTGTTTAATCCTGCCAATAATAGTGAAAACTTGGTTAATGCTTGACACATCGTTGGAGAGCACATCCGACAGAAAATATATAGAGCATTCGAGCCAATTGAGATTGTAGTAGGTAATGACAATATCTCTCGTAGCCACTGAGCCAAAACCTAAGGGCATTAAAGTAGAGACAATAGAGAATGCCCACATGGTTCGCGGAACCACTTTATTGAAGCGCGGCTTTGCCCACATGCAAAAGCACGGGGTCGTAATGGACGTGACGAACGTCGAGCAGGCCGTGATTGCAGAAGAGGCCGGCGCCGTAGCAGTTATGGTCCTTGACAAGCTGCCCTATGATGTTAGGAAGGCAGGCGGAGTAGCAAGGACTGCAAGTGTCAAGGTAATTCAGGAGATAATGGAGGCGGTAACAATCCCAATCATGGCCAAGTGCAGAATTGGCCATACCGACGAAGCAAAGGTACTTGAGGCCCTGGGCGCCGACATGATCGACGAAAGCGAAGTGCTCACGCCTGCAGATGAAGAACACCATATCTGGAAGTGGGATTTTACAACTCCTTTTGTCAATGGAGCCAAGAATCTTGGCGAGGCATTACGTAGGATCGAAGAAGGCTGCGCGATGATACGGACGAAGGGCGAGCCGGGAACTGGCAATGTGTCCGAGGCAGTAACTCACATCCGCATGGTTAACAGCGAAATACGCAGGGTCAGATCGATATATCAAGACGGCAGCACGCAAGAGCTGATGAAGGCCGCACGCGAACTGAAAGTATCGTATGAAATGGTTGAAGAAACGGCTCGCCTTGGAAGGCTACCAGTAGTTAACTTTGCAGCAGGGGGAATTACCACGCCTGCAGATGCTGCACTCTTGATGAATCTTGACTGCGATGGTGTGTTTGTAGGTTCTGGTATTTTCAAGTCTGACGACCCTGCCCAGAGGGCAAGGGCAGTTGTGCTTGCTACGACGTTCCATGACGATCCCAAGATAGTGATGGAAGCACAAAGGATGGTTGATGAAAAGAAGTCGCTACTTGGCATGGACACAAATAATCTTGAGCTTCGAATGCAGGAAAGAGGCGAGCACGCCTGAGCAATAGTAGCAATAGCAAAAAGAAATCAGTCACAATTGGAGTTCTTGCTTTTCAGGGAGACGTAGAGGAAAACGTGGCTGCTATAAGCCAAGCGCTGCAACAGCTGCATATCGATGGGAGTGTCGAGATGGTGCGTTACCCTGAGGAGATAGAAAGGATTGATGGTCTCATTTTGCCAGGTGGCGAAAGCACAGTGCAAAGCACCCTAGCCGCAATTCAGCGCTCTCTGCCTGTAATAAAGAAGCGTATTTTAGAAGGCATGCCGGTGCTTGGCACATGTGCTGGTATGATAATGCTGTCCAAGAGGGCATATGACAGGATTGTAGGAGACACAAAGCAGAAACTTATAGGCAATCTTGACATCGTCATTGAAAGGAATGCCTTTGGAAGACAAAACGACTCCTTTGAAGCAGACCTTTCATTAAGCATGCTGGGTAAAGAGGCGTTTAAAGGAGTCTTTATCAGGGCTCCCGCCGTAAGTGAGGTAGGCAAGGATGTTGAGGTAATCGGCAAGCTTAACAACAGAATCGTGGCAGTCAAGCAAAAAAACATCATTGGGACTGCGTTTCATCCTGAGCTCTCTAGTGATACAAGGATGCACAAGCATCTGATCAATATGGTTCTTGAATTCATTAAGAACAGCGGCTCGTGAGGTTATATATCCCTCTTAATAGCTCTTGTCCTGCTCGGTATCCACAAGTGGTCCATTCTCAGGACATGGTAGTGTGTGCTTATGATTATTATCACATTGCACTTTTCATTTTCCTAACCTATTGCGTTGCCATATATTGATGCTTCAATCTTTGAAAAGGCGGAGGGGGCAAAGACAGAAAGATCACAGAAAGATCAAAATGACCATATCCGCATCCTATGTTGGGCTCGGATGGCTACAATAAATAACTCGGCTAGCTCTGAAGGGAGGGAGCGGAGAGTAAATCTACATGTATTCATCTGGTTGATACTTCTATGAAGAAGTCTCCAAATGAACATTCTTAGAGGATAATTGACCCACAATCTTTATCTTGCTCCTGAACATGTCACTTTATGGGCATTATGAGAATAGCCTCACCCTTATTGGTTTCAAGATCATCGACTGCCATATGGCTTACAGCAACAACAATCGCTGTCATTCTTCTTGCTGCCAATTTTACAATAACAAATGCACAACAACTGACGAACCAACCAGCAGAGATTCAGAACGGAACATTATTTCAAAACATAGACGATAGTATTAGAGTGCAGGTGCCACAGGGCTGGGTAATCCATGATGTGAAGAATGCAGGCATTGCATTGGGGGTAGAGATATTACAAGGCTATGGAATACTAGCGCAACTCTGCCCAGAAGAGGAACAACAACAACAACAACAACAAGGAGCAACAGCACTTCCCATTGCTGACGGCAACACATCCAGTAGTAGCAGTAGTAGTAGTAGTAACAACTGCCAAGGATCTGAAGAAGTGATACATGTTATACGATATCCCAATTTGGGTGGTAGACTAGGATTTGATTCTGGTGATATCATTTCTAACAATAACAGCACAACTAACGCTATTCTAGCATATCAGCTGCAAAAGCTTCAGGAAGTTGGTTACAGTAACATCCACATTGTAAACAGTACAGATACAACAATCAATGTTGATATCAGTACAGGCTTAAACAACAACACCACAATAGCTGCTGCTGCAGCAGCAACAACAACAGTGCCAGCCAAGCTTATAGAAATGACCTACAGTACTAACCTTGCGCCTGATGAAACAAGAAGAGGCTATTTCATTTCAACTGCTACTGATGCAGCGCCGCGTAACTTGGGAATGATGACAGGATATGGCATCTTTTATGAAGGTACCGCTGCTTCTCATGATGCACAACAAGAACAAACAATGCTGCCATCTGGCATTTTACTAGCATCACCAACACCCGTTGGGCAGGTATTTGATTCATTTGAGATAGTAGCTTCACCAGAAGTAGCAGCAGTTGCAGCAGAAGCTTCCCAAACGGCGCAAACAGAAGACCCCGATACAAATGAAGAAGACAATGGTGATACAACACAGGACGAAGGAGCAGACAATACCAATAGTAATGATAATGATGATAATGATGATGCCAGCGATAGCAACACAGATGAAAACAGATCTGAAACAAATACAGACGAAGATAGCGAATGTGGTGGGGTAACTGTTGGCGGAACAAGTGCTGCTGATGACTATGGCTGTGGAGACCCTGATGCCGAATAGGAAGATATAATGCCGCCGCCGCTGCTGAACATCAACACGAACCTAATAGATAGCATAAGCTATAACCACTGGTAACAGAGGAAGAAGACTTGACATGATCGCCAGAACCGTGGATTTATGAAGTGTTCTCAATCCCCGACCGACAGATAGTCTAGATACTAAAGAACACCGAGATTTTTTGCAAGTTGGTTACCTCGTATTTTTATCATTGCAGGCATCTTGATATATTCATGTCCTCTATGCTAGAGCTGCAAGCTTAGTATCATCGCCGTCCAGGTCAAGTCGCCTATGCTGAGGATTGCGATCCAACAACTCATGAACCACCTGAGCAGACGACTCAAGGACTAGTCTGCTACGAAAAAGAATGCTATGGCAATTATGATGTAGACTGCAGTCAGCATCACACCTTCAAACCAGTTACTTCTGCCGTCGTGCACTATCAGGTTCAGAATTATTGCTGCTAGGAAAATTGTCGCAAGCTCCAGCAGCGTAAACACAAGCGTAAATGGCTGGCCTATTGCAATGCCTGCAAATACCAGAATCGGGACTACAAAAAGTGCTATCTGGGTGCCTGAGCCTGCTGCTATGCCGATTGAAAGCTCAATCTTTCCTTTCAGTGAAAGAAGAATTGCACTACTGTGCTCAGCTGCGTTACCAACAATACCCACAATTACTGCACCAACGAACAGTTGGCCAAAGCCAAGTTCTTTACCTGTTGTCTCAACAGATGCCACCAATATCTCGCTCATCACTATAACACCAGCCATGCTTGCGGCGAGGAGCAGAAACGATTTTTTCTTGCTCCAATGTGTGCCATGGCTTTCCTGCATGTCTTCAGCAGTTTCAGGTGACGTGAATAGGTGCTTGTGGGTAATGAACGTGAATACTATCCCAAGGATGTAAACGATCAGCAGGATGACTGCCAATGCATCGCTCAGCAGCTGCACCTGCCCTTGGTTTTCTGAAGGCGAAAGTATGGTGGTTGCCAAAATGGTTGGGACTGCAAGACCAATTATTGCCAAGAAAAGCATTGATGATTGAACGCCAATATTTTCCCTGCTAAAGCTTTGCTCTTTGTATCTAAAGCCACCAGCAATAATGCTCAAGCCCAAAATGAGAAGTATATTGCCAATTATTGCGCCTGTGATGGAAGCTTTGACCAAGTCCAGAAGACCTGCGCTGATGGCAGTCACTGCGATAATGATCTCTGCAGCATTACCAAAGGTGACATTCAGAAGTGACCCTGCTGTAGGACCATACTGAGTTGAAAGATGTTCTGTGGAATCACCTATTAGTTTTGCAAGTGGAACGAGGGCTATTGCTGATACTACGAATAGGACCAAATCATCAGCATGGACAAACTCTAATCCGGCAGCTATTGGCGCAAATATCAGAAGGACGTAGATGGCCGATGATTTTGATAGCTTGACCGATTTGAGCAACTATTGTACTTTTGATCATCCGTTGTTTAGCATATTTTAATTGTTATGACAATTGTCTTATCTCCTAACTATTTGTCAAATCAACCATATCTTTAGTACCAGTCTAAGCGAAGACTGCATAGTGAATACGCAAACATCTTCAGTTTGTATTCAGAAATTCTTCAAATCATCTATCATGGATGCTCAATCATTACAGCATGCATACAAATTCCTGTCAAAAAATTTATTATTGAATACCTATTCTATCAAACTTCTCAAGAAGCACATTGCGATATATTGATCAAAGAATAACTAATGCCATAATCCAGTTATCATCGAAAGCTGATTCGGCATCTACCGAAGATGCCATTTTGGTAAGATAACTATTCTTTGATCCAAAGTCCTTGAGCGAATGTCCGACAGACCATCCTTCACCCTCTGTTAGAATAAATCTATCATGTAATCCTGTGCCTTTTCTAATGCTTACTTTGTTAGTCAGCTTTACCACTTCATGCTTTACTGTATTGATGTCGTTGATATTATCCGTCAACATCAGAATATCTACACCACTGCGAACATTAGACAAAAGCTTGATAGTGCCAGGTGAAACATAAGGGTCGCAAATCTTGACATAAGTGCCAAGCTGATTTTTGAGTATGTCTCTGAGTGCATCTTCACCCTTTTGCTTCTCTCCAGCTCTAACGAATACATGATCCTGATATGACCCTTCCTCAATTACAAAGGATGTACTACTATTGTTCTTACGTGTTGATGATATTACTTTTCCGATGATTGGCTCTGCAAGCGCTACGGGCGATTTGCTCATTACAATTCCTTCATCTATGCTTCTGAGGTCTTGATGATTTGTCATATTCTCAATTACGGTCACACGGAGAGGAGTTTCATCTTTGAAAACTCGCACTATTTTTATGATATCACCCTTTCTAAGCTCTATTACCTGATTAAACCAGCATTCCAATATCAAAAGTGATTGTTACTGCGATTTAGGCGTTTCTTCGAATGACTTTGATATTCCATTGGTTGTTAGCGGGATTTTAGGTCGTTTTTATTAGTAAATCCTCAACATCCAAAATCCCCCATTACAGAAGTAAATCTCCAAAGTGAGACTTGCGTTACTTCACAATCGTATTAGGACATACTTTCTATTTATCGTTTTCTTGTTCTTGACAGAGTTTATCAAAATCTCTTCTACTTTTTTATTATTCGATAGCTAGTCATATAGGACTCCCGACGCCTGATTAATGAACATCTCACTACGTATAGACGATGACAAAATTCTTTTTGAGTGCATCCTTGAACTAATCAACATCAGTAATCATTTGTTTGACCATCCTCATACAAGCTGCTTGCATTTCTAATCGAGATGATCTCTTTTTACATAGGCAAATCATTGGAATGCACCTGTTATGCTGAAGTGTCGCGCTTTTTTCTTGCTGCTGCTATGGCGAGTATTATCATCCTCATTTTGGAGACGCAATTAATCGATTAGCCTATCATAATGAATCATGAGTAATTAATCATGAGTAACGTGGTGTGAAATAGTCCGTGAATCTATACAATATTCCTATTAGAACCTTCTTCATAGCATCACTGGTTAAAGGACGGGCGATCCGATCTGTAAACTAACTAGACTAACTTGATGTAGTCTTGCTGTTCTGAAATTAAAAGTGCGGGGGGTGGGATTCGAACCCACGAATCCCTAAGGAACAGGGTTGCAGGAACCAGCCGGTTCATTCTAAGCTTCGCACCCTTTTCTTCTTTCTCAAAAAGAAAGAGAGACCTGCGCCGTTGACCGGGCTTGGCGACCCCCGCCCGCCTAAGAATACAAGAACCATCAGCCAAATTTATCTATTTATAGCTTGGCAGCTCTAAAAAGTAACAATATAGATATGCAAGCAAGCAATGTCAGGCCGCGGCTCTTTGGCACAAATGGTGTGCGTGGAGTTTATGGTCAAGAACTTACACACGATCTTGTAATTGATCTCTGCTATGCGCTTGGGACATATTTTGGCAAAGGGCCCATAGTAGTAGGATATGATGGACGCAAATCGCATCCTGTCCTGTCAAGACTTGTCAGGTCTACTCTCAACTCTGCAGGGCTTGACACTGCAAATGCAGGGCTTAT
This sequence comes from Nitrososphaera sp., assembly GCA_036519825.1. Lineage (GTDB taxonomy): Archaea > Thermoproteota > Nitrososphaeria > Nitrososphaerales > Nitrososphaeraceae > Nitrososphaera. The sequence continues at coordinate 9,484 of DATDKS010000152.1, forward strand.
ACCCACTCCTTGCTTGCAGTATGCTGCAAAGCGCCTAGGATACAGCGGCGGGGTCATGATAACTGCATCACATAACCCGCCCCAGTATAACGGGATCAAACCTACTGCTGCAGACGGCGTAGAAATTCCAAGGGAGCATGAGCTAAAGGTCGAGGATGTTTATTATTCAAAGGGATTTATCAGGATAGATGGAACTGGTCGCGATTATGTTGATTACAATATTGTCAGCAAGTATATCGAGGCTGTGCTTGCCTTTATCGATGTCGACAGGATAAGGCAACGAAAATTCACTGTTGTAATGGATACTGGAAACGGCGCGCAAGCAGCCGTTGCTCCGTTTATAGCAAAAAAACTTGGTTGCAAAGTAATCGTCATCAATGGTCAGATAGACGGCGACTTTCCTGGCCGTGGCTCAGAGCCGACACCCGACAATCTTGAAGTGCTCTCAGAAACAGTCAAATCCGCAAAGGCAGATTTTGGTGTTGCATACGACGGCGACGGAGATCGTAGCATCTTTTGCGACAACAGCGGCACAATCTACATGGGTGACAAGACTGGCGCACTGTTGGTCAAATACTTGCTGTCACAAAAGCATAATGGTTCTGAAGTTGTTTGCCCTATCAACACTTCAATGATACTATCTGTTGTGGTAGAACAGGCCGGCTCTAAAATGGTGTATACTAAGGTTGGAAGCGTTGAAGTATCTCGAGAAATGGTAAAGCGCAGGTGCCCGCTTGGGCTGGAGGAGAATGGCGGCTTTATGTTCGGCCCGCTAAATGAGGTAAGGGATGGAGCAATGGCCACTGCGCTTGTACTTGATATGATGGCTGCGTCTGACAAGTCATTTTCTCAGCAGATTGCGCAGCTGCCACAGACCTTCCAGTATAAGACCAAGTTTACGTGTCCCTCGCGAGAAATAGTAGATAGGATAATTAAGACATGCATCGAGCACGGAAGCCCTAGAAAAGTCGAGACACTGGACGGAGCCAAGATTTGGATCGATGAGGAGACTTGGCTAATGCTAAGGCCTAGTGGAACTGAACCTCTAATCAGAATGTATGCGGAATCGACTGATAAATCACTGCTCGACTCAAAGGTGGATGAATACCGCAGGTATGTACAGTCCCAGATATAGGAATGGACAACATTTTTAATACGCTTCTTCTTCTTACACAGAAGAATAAGATGATCCCAATGGGTGATAAAAAAATTGAGTAAGCCATATTATGTCAAGTTTGAAACTTCTAAGGATCTGGTAAATGCAGTTTACGAGGCTGTCCGGGTATCAAAGCAGAGCGGTAAAGTCCGGAAGGGCACCAATGAGACCACTAAAGCTATAGAACGCGGCATATCAAAGCTTGTTGTAATTGCCGAGGATGTTGAGCCGCCAGAAGTTGTGGCCCATCTGCCGATCCTCTGCGAAGAAAGAAACGCACCGTTTATCTTTGTACCGAGCAAGCAGCAGCTGGGTGCGTCACTTGGAATTGATGTAGGTTCTGCAGCTGCCACAATCGTCGATGCTGGCGAGGCCCAACACATTGTTGAGCAGGTAGTTAGCTCTATAAGCACAATGAAAGGAGTGGCGGCGACCCCCAAATAATAGGTGGAGGCTGACTGACAGATGAGCAGCAAAGCAGCTGAAGAAAAGGTAGTCCCTGCCGAAGTCATCCAAATAGTAGGCAGGACAGGGATCGCTGGCGAAGTGATACAGGTACGCGTCAAGGTTCTCGAAGGCAAGGATAGAGGCAGAATTCTCACAAGGAACGTCAAGGGATCTGTTAGGATGAATGATATCTTGATGCTTAGAGAAACGGAGCGCGAGGCCCGCAAGATAAGGTGATAATGGTAAATGAGCAAGACAGCAACATCTCTACGCAACTGCTCCTTCTGTGGTAAACATGTTACTAGTGGACATGGAATCATGCTCGTCAGAAATGATGGACATGTACAGTGGACTTGCTCGAACAAGTGCAAGAAGAACATGCGGGTGCTAAAACGTGACCCCAGAAAACTCAAGTGGACAGTTCGCTATGTAAAAGGCGGGCTACACATGAAAAAACAGCAACATTCCTAGTAGATAGACCATGGCACTCGAGCAAACGCTTATTGTTGTCAAGCCTGATGGTTTTAGGCGCCATCTGACGGGCAAGATATTGGCACGGTTTGAAGAGAAAGGCTTCCAGCTAAGGAACTTAAAGTTGTACAACTTCACTAAGGAAAAGGCCAAGGAATTTTACTCTGTCCACAAGGATAAGCCATTCTTTGACGATTTGTTATCGTTTATCATGTCTGGCACTGTAGTAGCATGCATCCTAGAGGGTAGCAATGCAGTAAACACAGTAAGGCTCATGGTCGGCTCGACCAAGTCGTTTGAGGCGGCTCCAGGAACCATTAGAGGGGACTTTGGCCTCGGTTTTACCGACAACATTATTCATGCTTCAGATTCTCCTGAAAGCTTCATAAAAGAGTCGCGTGTCATTTTTGACTGATCCGTATACGTGGAACTTAGGCAGCCAATCGTCGTAGTGCTAGGTCATGTAGACTCGGGTAAGACTTCGTTACTGGACAACATTCGAGGTACTGCAGTTCAGGCACGAGAAGTCGGCGGTATAACCCAGCACATAGGTGCAAGTTTTTTGCCAGTTCAAATAATCAAAGAAATAACTGGGCCGCTGTACGCCAAACTTGTCAAGACAGAAGCGGCGATACCTGGACTGCTTGTCATTGATACACCTGGCCACGAGGTTTTTGCGAACCTGCGCACACGAGGAGGCTCTGCGGCCGACATTGCTATAGTCGTTGTCGACGTGAACAAGGGCTTTGAAGCCCAGACTATTGAAAGCATGGACATTCTGAAAAAGCGCAGGGTACCCTTTGTAATTGCGCTCAATAAAGTCGACATGGTTGCTGGCTGGCGCACCTCCACAAGATTCATTTCTGAAGGCGTAAAGAGGCAGGATGCCGCTGTGCAGACTTTGCTTGACGAAAAAATATACAGCGTTGTTGGCATACTCTCGAGGCTGGGCTATCAGTCTGAGGCATTCTGGCGGGTCAAGGATTTCACAAAGGAAGTTGCAATAGTGCCTGTCAGTGCAAGAACTGGAGTAGGTATAGCAGAACTCTTAGCCGTATTGGTCGGCCTAACACAGCAGTACATGGGAAAGAAGCTGGAGCGCCATACCAAGGATGCTGCAAGAGGCATAGTGCTTGAATTGAGCGAAGAAACGGGCCTTGGACCCTCTGCAAACATCATACTGCTTGACGGGATATTGCATCAAGGCGACAACATTGTTGTAGGCAAGCGCGATGGTGCAGTTTCCACCAGAATAAAAGCGTTGTTGCTGCCAAAGCCCCTTGACGAAATGCGAGATCCACGGGACAAATTCAAGCAGGTCACCGAGGTAATAGCCGCTGCAGGCTTGAAGATTACCTCGCCGGACCTTGAGGGAGTGCTGGCAGGAAGTCCTGTATACGTTTACAACAACAACAACAACAACAACAACCAGAGGAAGAGCAAAGACGAGCTTGACCGCCTAAAGTCGCTTGTAGAGTCCGAGGTCAAGAATGCGATCGTGAGCAACACCCAAACCAGCGGAGTAATATTGAAATGCGATACTATTGGCTCGCTTGAGGCAATAGTAGACTTGCTCAAGAAAGCAAATGTTCCCATTAGGATCGCAGACATTGGCAACATTACAAGAAGAGACATTGTAGAAGCTGCTGCAGTGAAGGAGAATGACCGCTATCTTGGAGTCATGTTAGGCTTTAATGTTAAAGTGCTTGAAGATGCACAAAAGGAGGCGCAGGATCGTGGGGTGAAGATCTTTAACGAGCAGATAATCTACAACCTTGTACGAAGCTACACAGACTGGGTGACGTACCAACGCGAACATGAAGAATTGATCTTGTTTAATGAGCTGCCGCCGATATGCAAATTCCAGTTCCTCAAAGGATTCATTTTTAGGCGAAATGATCCTGCAGTGTTTGGTGCAGAGGTTCAGGTAGGCAGGCTCAGGCAAAAGGTGCACGTGATAAACGAAGAAGGTAAAAAGATAGGCGCTGTACATCAGATACAGGAAAGCGGAAAAGCGATTGAGGAAGCAACCGCAGGCATGCAGGTAGCAGTATCGGTCAAGGAACCCACAATTGGCCGTCAGATAAATGAGGGAGATATATTTTACACAGACCTCAACAGCAGGCAGGCAAAGCAGTTGCTTGAGAGGTTCAACCACCGGCTAACCGATTCAGAAAAGAAAGTTTTGAACATGCTTGTTGCTACGAAAAGAAAGAGTGACCCGTCCTTTGGATACCTCTAGGAACCCGGGTCACTGGTACTTTTGAAGGAGGCCTTCCAGACCCTTTTCTCCCACTGCACCGACTGCCCTATCTACAGTCTTGCCGTTCATAAACATGATAAATGTTGGGATGGCATAGACATCGTAGCGCATTGCAATCCCTTGGTTGTCGTCTACGTTCAGCCTTCCAAATGCCACCTTGTCGCCGTATTTCTTGGCCAGCTTGTCAAATATTGGAAGCATGAACTGGCAAGGGCCGCACCATGTTGCCCAAAAGTCCACCAATACCGGCTTGCTGCCACCTACGACTTCATCAAAATTTTTCTCACTCAATTCTACCAAATTGCTGCTAGCAGCGTGCATGCTTGCCGTTTTCCTTTCTTCACTCATGTTCAGACAAGATAGAAGTACATGAATTATTATTTAAGATTTATTGGTTGGTTGCCTGCATTTTGGGACTAGACGTCTTTTTTAGGCGAAAAAAACGCCTATTTTCTCTATTAAAAAGAATACAATCTGACGGTCTACATTGTGGTTATCAAGAATCTTAGGCAGTCGCCAAAAAAAGCATGATGCATGCTCTAATAAATCGTGTCGTTATAGGCAATTATTCATACTTGTTGTAGTTTCGCTGCTATTACGAACTATTCGAGGAGGGAATCATGATTGCCTGAAGAAATTTCTGCATAAACTTCTTTTGCAGGTTTGCCTTCGACCTTCACGCCCATACTAACACAAGATCCGATGACCTCTTTGACAGCACCTCTTAGATCCTTGGCATATGAGCCTTCAATCTTCATCTTGGCTATTTTGACAGCACTTGCAATCGACAGATCGCCGGCATAATTGGAGCCAGAGGTGCCTGAGCCCTTTGCTATCCCTGCCTCCTTTGCCACCAGAGCAGCCGTCGGAGGAATGCCAACTTCAACCGTGAACTTTTTTGTTTCGGTATCCACCTCTACTTTGACTGGAACCTTCATCCCTGGAAAATCCTTTGTCTTTTCGTTAATGGTATTAACCACTTGCAGCACATTGACACCCATCGGACCCATTGCTGGACCCAGTGGTGGTCCTGCATTAGCTTCTCCTCCGCTAACTAGAGCCGAGATGGATTTCTTTTCGCCCATAACATCGCAGCATTGGATTGAGCCAAATTATAATTCTTGCTCTTATATTGAACGCAGAGATCGGGCTTGACAGGTTTTTAAACCCGTGGTGTGTGTAGATGCCGGATGTCAGATCAGGAGCCTAATGAAGGCGTCGGGTCTTTGTTCTTCGAGCTTGCCGGCGACCTCCGTCTCTTGATGCTGACAAAACTGAGCCACAAGAATCATCGTCTTTCCCAGCTTGCCACAGAACTTAACGCTACGATGCAGGAAGCCCACAGGAACATGACACGCCTAATTGAGGCAGGGTTAGTAGCCAAAAGTAGAGAAGGCGAGCTCATGCTAACTGTTTATGGCAAAACAGTGGTAATGTTGATGCCAAGTTATGATTTTCTGTATCGCAACAAGGACTTTTTCCTTGACCATAGTCTTGGAGACCTGCCGACCAAGTTTATCCAGAGGATAGGGACGTTTCAGAGCTGCGAAATAGTGCACGGCGTCATGGCAATACTCCAGCGCTGGAAGAATCTCTACAGTGAATCTGAGCAATACATTAAAGAGATAATGTCACAGGTACCACTCGACCTTATTGAAACAGTGAACAGCAAAGTAGAGAAAGGTGTAAGATTCTCCTACATTTTTGCCGCCAATGCAGTCGTCCCAAGAGGGCGAACGCAGATTCTCCAAAAGCTTGGATGGCGCAATTTCATCAGCACGGGTCTAGTGGAGCGCAGGATGCTACCGGAGGTAAAAGTGATGACGATTTTCAACGAAAAGCAAGGATGCGTACTCTTTCCTAACATGAAGGGTGAACCGGATCTAAATATCATGTTTTACGGCGAGGACAAGGAATTTCTTGAATGGTGCTTTGATCTGTTTGCATATCAGTGGGAAAAAGCTGGACCGTTTGACGAAAACAAACTGAAGAACGAAGTATAGATCACGTTTTTATATATCAGACTTCATCAACCATGCATGCCAAAAGCTTTTGTTCTTATGAATGCCGAACTTGGAAGTGAGGATTCTCTTGTTAATGAATTGAAAAAACTTGAAAGCGTCAAGGAGGTCTACCAAGTTTACGGCGTTTATGACATCGTGGCACAGGTTGAATCTGACACGATGGAAAAGGTCAAGGAAACGATCACCTGGAAGCTTCGAAAGCTAAACGGCGTCAAGTCGACATTGACCATGATAGTGATGGAATAAAGAGGCATGGATGTAAATACCTCGACTACCTTATAGAAGAGGTATTTGCTCATTAGCGCAAAGGATACTCCAAGAAACCTATTGCCCTTGCAACTGTGTGGCATCGTAGCTAATCTCGCCGCGGTTTCACGTCGGGCTATCAATTCTATGAATATTCATTAGCCTGTGTCAGTCACACAGGATAGCAACTTTAATCAACCTGTCTGCCGATGACGCGGCAGTAGATGGATCTCTTTGGCAAAATAAGAGGCGGTGGCGAGCAAAAGATGTGGAAGTGCGAGCACTGCGACATGATCTTTGATGATAAGGAAAGAATGAAGCGCCATAAAAGAAAGGCCCATGGAGAAAAGGCTGGAGACGATCTGCCTAATACGAACCCCTTTGGCTTTTCATAGCACAAAGGCTTATTTCTTGTCAATACATAAAAGTAGACTCGGGTAGAATGTTTCCAATACACGACGACACAGAACGTGTGCATGGAAGGCCTTACCTGAATTATGGCCTGATTGCCATAAATGTGATCGTCTTTATCTGGGAGGCATCGGCCACAAACTTCTTCTCAGATCCCCTCGCAACTGAGGATATATTCATGACCTATGGCGCAGTTCCCAGCAGGATAGTCAGTGACTTCCCTGACAGCGCGCCTACGATCATTACATCCATGTTCATGCACGGAGGCATCGCCCACATCATCGGCAATATGGTATTTCTTTTCGTATTTGGCGACAACATCGAGGACAGGTACGGTAGGATAAAATACATTCTTATATATTTTGGATGGGGAGCGGCTGCAGCCCTTGCCCACAGTTTTTACGCTGTTTCGACTGGGCAGGGAGAGATACCTGCAGTCGGCGCATCAGGTGCAATTTCCGGCATCCTTGGCGCATACCTTGTGATGTATCCAAGAGCCAATATACTTACCATAATAGCAGTGTTCTTCATATACACTGTTCGTATACCGGTGCTCATCTACATACCCTTCTGGTTCATAATGCAATTGATCCTTGCCACCATCGGCCAACTGGGACCTGCAGGTGAAGCAGGCGTTGCATATCTTGCCCACATCGGCGGCTTTGCTGCAGGTGCTCTTACAGGCCTTGCATGGAGGGCGCTACCTAACTCCGTAAAATACAAAGATGCCGCAAAGGAAGTTCAAGTCAAGCCGATGTTCCGAAATCCATTAGCAAGAAATGCCCGGCCTCGAATTGAGGATGTTATGCCTGCAACGCCTGAAGTGATAGAGGGCCCAGACTACTACGAGGTGATCACTGAGATCCGTGGCGTGTCAGATGCTTCTGACATCAGTGCAAGATATGAAGTAGAAACGCGGCAAGTAAGGATAGTTGCTCGTGGAACAAGAAAGTATGAGCTATTAGCAAAGTTGCCAGATTCGGCGATTAACCCTGTAATAAAACATATTCAGTACCTTAATGGAATAGCTCGCATCAGGCTTGCAAAATGACATATAATAACCTTACAGCAAATTTAAAATATCCCGCGTAGTCCCTTTAAATTTACAATTTTAGGAGAAATGTGAAAAATGTCAATACAACAGGGTTCAGCTGGAGGCGTCCCGGTGTTAATTCTCAAGGAAGGTACATCGCAGACCAAAGGTCGAGATGCCCAAAAGAACAACATTACTGCTGCAAAGCTGATTGCTGAGATCGTTAGAAGCTCACTTGGCCCAAGAGGAATGGACAAGATGCTTGTCGACACTCTTGGCGACGTAACAATAACCAACGACGGTGCTACAATTCTCAAAGAGATAGATGTTCAGCATCCAGCCGCCAAGATGATGGTGGAAATTAGCAAGGCAACAGACAATGAGGTGGGAGATGGCACAACATCTGTAGTGGTGCTTGCTGGCGCGCTTATCGAAAAGGCTGAAGATCTTATCAACAAAGGTGTCCACCCTACGGTCATTGTTGACGGCTACAGGAAGGCTGCGACGAAGGCTATCGAAGTGTTAAACGGCATTGCACAAAAAGTTGCCGGAAACGAAAAGCAGGAGCTGATAAGAATAGCCAAGACAGCAATGCAAACAAAGCTAGTGTCAAAGGAATCCGATGAGCTTGCTCAGATAGTAGTTGACGCTGCCCTTGCAGTTTCTGAAAAGACTGACTCTGGTTTCAGGCTCGATCTTGATGATGTCAAGGTAGAAAAGAAGGCTGGCGGCAGCATACGCGATACTAAATTGATCAAGGGCATTGTATTGGACAAGGAAGTTGTACATGGCGGCATGCCAAAAAGAATAGAAAAAGCCAAGATTGCTCTCATCAACTCTGCTCTTGAGATTGAGAAGACTGAGTTTGACGCCAAGATAAACATCAATTCACCTGATCAGATGAAGATGTTCCTTGAAGAGGAAAACAGAATGCTCAAGTCGATGGTTGACAAGATCATATCGAGTGGCGCCAACGTAGTAGTATGTCAGAAAGGAATTGACGATATTGCACAGCACTATCTTGCAAAAGCGGGGATAGTAGCAGTAAGGCGAGTCAAGGAATCAGACATGACAAAGATGGCAAGGGCTACTACCGCAAGGGTTGTCAATAACCTTGATGATCTTTCAGCCAAAGACCTTGGAAGTGCCGACTTGGTTGAAGAAAGAAAAGTCGAAACTGACAAGTGGGTATTCGTTGAGGGAGCCAAACATCCCAAGTCTGTAACCATACTCATAAGAGGTGGCTCCCAAAGAGTCGTAGATGAGGCTGAAAGATCAGTGCACGACGCGCTGATGGTGTCAAAGGACGTCCTTGAAAAGCCGGCCATTGTTGCAGGCGGCGGAGCCCCCGAGGCCTATACGGCATCAAAGCTTAGGGAATGGACTAGCACACTCTCCGGCAGGGAGCAGATTGCTGCGGAGAAATTTGCAGAAGCCTTGGAAGTGATACCCCTATCTCTTGCAGAGAACGCTGGGATGGATCCTATTGATACACTCACAGAG
>DATDKS010000153.1:0-4986 GCA_036519825.1 Nitrososphaera sp.
GGATATGCCGGGGTGGGGGCCTGGATGTTAAAAGACAAAGGCAAGACAAACACACCATACACGATTGCGATCGGAGGGTCTATTGCTATCATCGGACTCTACATAGCGTCTCGAACCGTAAGCCTGCCTGTTGTGGGGTTACAGGATGATGTAGGAACAATCGACATGGTAACCAAGGTATTGCAGGGAATCATAATCGGATTAGGTGCATATATGGTGAATACTAACAAAGTTACAAAACCTCTGACAAACCGATAGCCAGATAGGACCTGGAATGATCGTTCACCTAAACTCCAGACGCTCTAGATTTCGGTTCCCAATAGAAAGGCCAACCCTTCCTTTTCCCTTTTTTGTATATGGTTTTTATCTCATTTCAACTATTTGTGATGCCTAGGTACCTGAATTTTATGCTAAAACCAAGTGAGGACGAATTCCCTCTATTTAATAGTTGCAAGCAGGTATTTTGTAGCCTAACTGAGAAATCCTATAACTGCTATGTGGAAACAGGCGGACAAACCAATAATTCAAAAGTGCTTTTGCAGACACATAGCAATAGACTAAAACGCTGATTTAATGAACATGCGCAGATGAAGGCTTGAAAGGTCCTCCAGCTCGCGATTAAGGCGCGGGGGAGAGCTATTCTGAGGAAGGAAGTCTTTCGGATGATGTTAAACCAACCATTGCAGTTTTGCTCATATTGTGGCATCTAAAATTCAGAATTCAAATGATGCTGATGATGATAATGACGACGACCATGATCATGGTCATCCATACGAATCTTTTAGCCAAGCATGAAGATCTGCCAAGACATACTCCTCTATGGGTCCCAGCGGCTGGAGCAAGCCCTGCGCAGGATGGAATGTGTGTCCAAGCCCCGGATATGTTATCAGCGTGTGGTCTGGATACTTCATCTGAGTCAGCTTTTGCTCAAGCAACAATGCTTGCTCTAGGTATGTCTGATCATCCTCCTCTCCCTGAAGGATAACAACACGTGTAGTTGTAGGTTTAAGCTTCTCAATTGCAATTAGGTTGGGCTCTATTTGTCTATGGGATTGCAGCCAAGGATCTGCTGCAGTCTGTTCGAATAAGGCTAGGGCAAAGGGCGTCAGCTCTTGATCAATCTCTATTAGGTTATCGTTGTTTGCATCCAACCCAGGATACCACTGCTGTTGTGTAATGGGCTGAGCGCTGCTCATATTGCTGGAGGTAATCATATCGCCATTGGAAACCATAGTATTATTACTACCAGATCTAGTAGCATTGTCGCCAGTTGCAGCAGCAGGAGGAGGAGAAGTGGGCACGGTCAGATATTCACCCGGGTGAGCTAGGACTTCTTGGAGTGACAGTAAGCCATCATGATTATCATCCCACAATTCACGTCCGAACAAAACTGTCCTATTTACCAAGTTTGCATGCATTATTTCATACAACGTTTGAGCGGCGGCGCCCATTAATACAATATTTTTCACATTGTCTGGACGCTCGGCGGCAATTCTCGGAGCAATAGTTGTGCCCTCGCTAATCCCTAACAGCGTGATATTTTCCCTATCAACTTCGGGTTGTTGCAAGAGCACATCTAGTGCCACATCGGCATCTGCTTGCAGCTTCTGGACTGTCGCATTTCCCAAGACATCCGGGTTTAAGATAGTGGCATTTTCACCGACTCCTCTTTTGTCGTATCTCAGAACAACGAATCCCCTTTCAGACAAATATTCTGCAATTTGCCAAAATATTCTAGCTCCATCTTTTGTTCCAGATAGTTCAGGAGGAATGTATCCATCCATGTCAGCAGCACCAGAGCCATGGATTAACAGCACTGCAGGAAATGGTCCATTGCCTACCGCTGGCATGGTTAGCTGTGCCCTTGTCTGTATCTGCTGTTGCGTGTCTAATTCAATCGTAAGATCCCTCTTGTGGATAGTTTGCACAAGTTGTTGTCCGTAAGAAGAAGAAAAGATAGTAGGCAAGGAAAGTGATGCAAGCATAATAACTGCAAATGATATTGCTGTCGGGGTTGTGTTCATGAATACAGCACAGTACCGTTCGTCTTGGTAAATATCGATTGTTCAGTCTGCCATATAGCTTTTGGTATACATTGCAGTGTGAAGTGGAGAGTATCGTCGCGGCAAATATGTGGACAACCCGCGTTAGGCTTTCTGAGCGGTCTTGACCCCTTGTCCCTATGGAAGTCAGGCAGTATGCTCGTATCATAATGCTATCGTATAATATTTGGACAAAGAGATTAAAAGAATCGGTTTCTGTCCTGGTCGAGGACAGATAAAGACACGACCATCTCTCTCAGGCTAAGGATTATGATAGATTGCTTTTTTCTGGTAGTTCAAAACAAAATAAGAATGAGCCATTATCTAACCCATGCGAATACATGCATAGAAAGGAAAAGACAAGAACTCCTCCCTTAAAGCTATATCAGTAACTGAAGAATGATGTGAGAAATACACCACTAAAGGCTAGGAAACCCCGTTCTGTCACAAACGCCTCTGCCGGGGTATGAAAAATAAGTTAGTATACATACATAAAGAAGATTTTATAACGTAGCTCATATAGAAGTCACTCAAAGCAAACAGATCCGACAACTGCAATAAAATCTGTTAATTAGGAGAGAAAGAAAGTAGTAGTAGTGCAAAGTTCTCCAAAATCACGTCCTACCGGAGTGACAATTATTGCAATTCTCAACATTATCGGGGGACTCATCATGCTGCTTATTGGCATTGGGCTTGCTGTTGCAGGTGCCATCCTCCCCTTTGTGCCGCAATCCGAATTCCAGCAGCAACAACAACATTTGCAGAACCTAACTGCCAGCGACATTGACCTCTCCCAAGTTCCTCCTTCTATATTAGGTGGCGGTATTCTAGCAATTGGTGGAACACTAATTGCAATAGGTGTTCTCTCATTTGTGGTCGCCTATGGATTATTAAAAGGAAGATCTTGGGCATGGACGCTAACAGTAGTTCTGTCGATAATAAGCATTGTATTGAACGTAATCTCTATTGCTACGGGCAATATCGCTAGCATAGTCAGCGTAGTTATAAGCGGAATAATCCTCTACTACCTTTTCAGACCACATGTCAAGGCGTATTTTGGTAAGGCAGGAAGAACTGATAGTACCCACGCCGTCTAATTGGCAAGAATTTCAACTCATCATTTTGGTCATTTATATGTCACTATTTAGGGATTTCTAGCGCTCACTGGTACTCTTTAGGCGCGATGCGCGACCCCCATGTATATTGTGACAAAATCAACCCATATGCAATGAATTCATAACCATAGTAACCGTCTGTGAAGTCTTCAACTCGGGATATCTCTCAGCCACTGCTATCACATTTCCAAGAATACTGCGGCCTGTGCCATCAATATTTTTCATCTGCTTGGCATCAGCTGCTGCAACGTTTGCTCGCATACCTGGGACTTTTTCCAAGGTCTCTTGTTCAAATTTAGTATAACCTTTGCTTAAATCAACAAGTTGTTCTATCATATCTAGTCGTTTCTTCCTAGCCACCCTTACCTGAGATAACGTAGCCTCAGATGCTTTACTTAAGCTTCTTATTCTATTAAGGGAGGAAATGAAATAGACGAAAAAACCAATTGCCACTAATGATAGAGGAAGAATGATAAAAAGCAAAGTAAAGATAACCTCGTCCACAACTAATCTATGGTATATAGGCAATTGTAGTTTCTCATAAGAATGAATTCGATTGCTTGATGATGAATATTGGATATTATGTATTCCGATAATAAGCCATCTGTGGTACCCTGTCATAAGTTCACATGAAAAAGCACGTAGCTTAACGCAGTAGTATCAGCTCTGGCCACAGTTTGCTGTTCTATCTCAATGTGATTTGTTTGGCCCACATAATGTATCATTGGCGAGGCGAGCTGGCAAGAATGGGGAATACGACCGAATAATGATAGGAGAAACAGGAATTGCAGGAATTGTTCTGGAAGATTATTATAGATGGTACCGAACAAATGATAAATCATCGTGCATCTTTGATGGTTTCTATCTGATGCTCTTCTCCACAGTCTCTTATGCCGACCTAGCCTCCTTTCCATGGCCAACTAACACATGACCGCCTACTAATAGTTACCAGTACCATTTTCCATTAGCAATATATCATAAGAACAGGTGGAACGGAAGAAGTTTGAAACAGCTATTCCGCCATGCACCTAATCTACTGATCATGCACTTCTGATCAATATAGAAATGATGATGACCACGACGTCTGAACAACGTAAAAACAACCGAGGAAAGATTCAGATAATGGGCGATGTTCTAGCGCTTGCCACATCTGGAATCAAAAAGACTTCTCTAATATACAAGGCCAACCTCAGCTACGAGCAGGTACGTCTCTACCTCGGAGAGCTGATTGCAAAGAGGCTGATTGCGCAGCATATATCTCCTCAAGATGGAGTATTATATAGGGCAACAGAAAAGGGAAGGGAATTTCTGTTTTATTACGCGCGCTTGGTAGATATTCTTGAAGAAAAAGAAGGGCAGGCGAAACGAGTTAGCTATACCTTATATTAGTAGTAGGATAGATTAGCTTGAGAATAGTATTACAACAGCAACAAAACCTTTTTGAAACTCTAATACGGAACAATGAGAAACCTTTCATAGCAAAAGAACAATATAATGCTTTCACACATGTTGATGCAATTATCTAAGAATTGATAATCATAAAAGACACGCCCTTATCCGGAGATAGCATTTTAGAAAAATGTGAGGAATCTGAAATAATACGATGACGGCCTGCTCTGAAGTCTCAGTCGCAGATCTTGCCAAGATCAACAAAGGGCTAATTCACTTGCTGCAAGCAATCGATGGCAATCCGGGCGGCTCTATTTCCACAGTAAAGCTCCTAACTAAGCTCAAATCAACAGGTTATGGACAACATATAATCAGGCGTGCAGTAAGGGACGGCTACGTAGTGAGGAAAGAACGACGGCCTCCCGGTAAAGGGAACTACC
>DATDKS010000154.1:0-29213 GCA_036519825.1 Nitrososphaera sp.
GAAGTGAGATGAATTCCGTCTTTTCGTTTTTACCTTTATTATACCAGTATTGGCGAGCCATCTTCATTCCAACCTCAATTGCGGCAGAGCCATTGTCAGTATAGAACACCTTATGCATCCCCCTTGCTATCCGAACGAGCCTTTCTGCAAGCCTTATCGACGGAGCATTGGCAATGCCAAAGAGAGTAGAATGTGGGATGCTTGTTAGCTGATCGATCATTGCCTGCACTACTTCGTTCTGGGTGTGCCCCCATACGTTACACCACATGCTGGCACTACCATCCAGGTATTTTCTCCCTTCACTGTCAACTAGGTAAAATCCATCTCCTTTCACGATTACCCTGTTATTCCATTTTAGCCAATCTCTCATCTGGGTGTACGGATGCCACACAAACTCCTTGTCGGCGTTTTTCAGATTCAATTCAGTTAAATGCATGCTTAATCTGCAGCTCTAATAATATTTTCCCATGCGTGGAATCTTCATAACTGGAACAAGCACAGGAGTCGGCAAGACAGTAGTAGCCGCAGGGATAGCTTGGGCTCTGAGAAAGCGAAGAATAGATGTGGGCGTCATGAAGCCTTTTGCAACTGCAAACAGAGCTTTCTCAACCAAATACCGATCTCAAGATACCGCAATACTTGCTGAGGCATCAGCAGCGAAGGACCCCGACTACAGATTGAATCCCTTTTTTTACTCAATAGCAGCTTCACCACTGGTAGCCTCAGAGCTAAAACCGGGTGCACCAGTCAATATTAAAAAAGCCGTGCAATCATTGAAAAATCTTGGCAAAGAACACGATTTTCTAATTGCCGAAGGCATAGGTGGCATCATGGTACCATTAACTGAAAATGAATCTGTTGCAGATTTTGCAAAGCAGGTGGACTTGCCTGTAATTATTGTCGCGACAACCAAGCTTGGAACCCTCAACCACACTCTACTTACGGTAATGGCCTGTGAAAAGTTTGGACTCAAAATTGAAGGGATAATTTTGAATAAAATTTCGAAAAAACCCAATATCGTAGAAAAAAAGACGGTTGAGGTTATTGAGAGACTCACACACGTAAAAGTGTTAGCCGTACTCCCTTTCTCACAAGAGGTAAGTTATGCTGCTTTTGGCAAGGTACTAGAACGTGATTTGGACTTTGACAAATTATTGTCCATGTAAGAGCTTGAGAGCACGATCTCCCTTGCGAAGAAGAAAGCTATTGATATCTAAGATGATCCTCGAATATGGAAACCTAGTTGACTCGACGTAGTAATTTTTATGAGCTACCTCTAGCCGCTTTGCTGACACAATCCAAATATTTGCATCGTGAGGCTGCACAGATTTTGCATGTTTTATCTTTGTGAGCTCCGCATTTCCTTTGATTATTTGGATGACAAGAGCTTTCTCAGGGCTT
Source organism: Nitrososphaera sp. (assembly GCA_036519825.1). GTDB lineage: Archaea > Thermoproteota > Nitrososphaeria > Nitrososphaerales > Nitrososphaeraceae > Nitrososphaera. Next base: position 1,402 of record DATDKS010000154.1, read on the forward strand.
TTACTCAACATCTTTAATGATGGAACAACTAGGTCCAATTCTGAGCCTCTGCAACTAACCTTTCTCTCAGAAGGAAGCACAGAAGCAGTCAGCATAAAATGTAGTAATGCCTCACATAGGGTTGCGAGGCCTTCGTCATCTAAATCGTGATCCAGCTTATTTTTACAATTCTCAATAATTTCGTCACAGCATCGTTCTGACCTTTCAATCTCGGCAGTGATCTCCATACGGATTTTTTCTTTGCCGATCTTGTCTATGGTAGAATAGAGGATGTCTTTGATGTCTGCAGTCACAGCTAGTGCATACAAGCTACGTTTATTAAATCTGTTATAGACTATTATCTATATGGCTAGGAGAGTAGCTACAGGTCTCCTTATCGCCTCGCTGATACTCCTGATAGTGTATGGAGCTGATGTTGCAGCTGCATCAAACTCTCCGGACAAAGAAGGTTTCTTGCCTTTTGACGAGGCAGTCAGGGGGGGAGTCTTTGGAGGGGGCGCAGTAGTAATGTCGATAATTGCCTTCGTAATCGCGCGTAAGGAATATGCACCTATTGTATCTGCACTGCTGTTTGTAAATGGGGGTCTCATTGTTGCAGGAATGATTATGCTCGTTGCACAGGGTGCAGTTGCATCAGAAGATTCCTCAAGCACATTACGCACGATTGGCTCTACAATTTTCATGGGGGCAATCCTCATAGGACTTGGCGTATGGAAGCTTTTAACGGATAAAAAAGTAATTGCTAGCCGTAGAAAAGAGCCCGCTCAGAAATGAAAATGGGTATCCTCCTGGGCTCAACGGATGACAACCTTTTGATGTAAACTTAACAGCGACAATTATCTGTGAGAGTCCGCCCTGCACTGGCCGAGGCAAGGGGGTCTTACAAACGATGCAGCAAGAAAATCTAGCCGATCGGATGCATATGCATGCGAGCGGGTAACATTTTATACAATCTTAGCATGCTTATTGGTATCATGAAGACAGCGATCCTTGCAGGGGGTTTTGGAAAAAGGCTGAAGCCCCTTACAGACACAAGACCCAAGCCAATGATAGAGGTCTTTAATGTCCCAATTATCGAATGGCAGGTAAGATGGCTTAGGAAATTTGGCATCAAAGAGTTTGTCCTGTGCGTCGGATTTATGAAAGAACTGATAATAGACCATATTGGCAATGGCTCCAGATTTGGTTCCAGAATCGATTATTCATTCGAGGAGAAGCCACTTGGAACCGGAGGTGCCCTTTTGAATGCTAAAGAATTTCTTTCCGACCAAGATTCATTTTTCGTGTTAAATGGGGATATTCTTACAGAGCTCGATCCAAACAGGTTGAATATTGCAAATTCGAATGCACTTGCAGTTGTTCCCCTCCGCAGTCCATTTGGAGTCGTTGAACTTGATGAAAGTTCAAGGGTCCGTGGATTTGTCGAAAAGCCAGAAATCCCAGATAAGTGGATTAACGCTGGCATATATCATTTTACTCAACAAGTATTTGGCTATCTGCCGCAAGAAGGCAACATCGAGATTACTGCTCTGCCGGCGCTGGCAAAAGAGGGAAAGCTGCACGGTGTGAGATACAATGATGTTTTCTGGCGCTCAATAGATTCCCACAAAGACATCGAAGAAGCGTCCAACGAGATGAAGGAAGCAAGAATATCATGAGTGTGGAAAATGTAGGATATAGTCTCGGTCCTTTGCTGTCGATGCGCGAGATTCTTCTCTGCGCCAATATGGCTGATCAGCAAGAAAGCGTCAATTCATTGTGGGTTCCTGAATCTTGGGGCAGGGAATCATTTGCAACCCTAGGGGCCATGTCTCAGATCACCAAAAGAGTAATGCTGGGGACCTCAATAGTTAGTATCTATTCAAGGACGCCGGCAACCGTAGCCATGGCTGCTACTACCCTTGACATGCTTTCTGATAACAGGACGATAATCGGCCTTGGAGCAAGCACTGCAGCTATTGTTGAAAACTGGCATGGTCTAAAGTTCAACAGGCCTGCGAGCCGTATGAAAGAGTACATCGAATGCTTGAGGCTCATGACAAAAGGCGAAAAGGTAGAATATAATGGCCAATTTTTCAAAATAAATAATTTCAAGATATTGCATCAACCCAAAAGGACTCAGATCCCAATCTTTATGGCCGCTGTTAACAAAAATATGGTGGCTATGGCATCGAAGCTGGCAGATGGCATATTATTGTATTTGAGACCAATTGAAGAACTGAAAAAGACCACAGCTGAATTAAGACAGGCCACGAAAGGGAGAAGCTTTGAAATTGCTTGCTCGTTCATCTGCGCGGTATCAAACAAGGAGCCAGAAAAAGCGAGAGAACGCGCAGCAATAACCCTTGCGTTTTATATTGCAGTTGGGAAGTACTATGGCGCGTTTATTGCAGAAAATGGCTACAAGATTGAAGTTGAGCAGATAACTGCAGAGTATAAAAAGGTGGGTGCAGATAGCGCAGCAAAATTTGTTTCTGACAAGATGCTTAGGTCGCTTGTAATTTGTGGCAGCAGCGAAGAGTGTAGAAAGTCACTTTCAAAATTTGTTTCGGCAGGGATTACTCTGCCGATCATGCAGTTCAACCCTGTTGGAGACTCAGAAAGCTCATTTAGGGAGATGCTATTAACTTTCTAGGATGCGCAAGGTAGCAGTCTCCTCGTGGGCAACCTCAACGTTTACGAAAGGCTCAAAGATGTCTCTGTTTGAGCTGGCCCTCGAGCCTTCAGTACAGCTAATAAAGGAGAACGGCATTTCTGCCAAAGAAATTGATGCTGTCTTGGTTTCTACATGCGCGACTGACCAGTACAGCTCAGCAATAATATCTGAAATGCTTGGTATAAACCCAAGGATCTCTCATCGTATAGACAATCTCTGCAACTCAGGTACCACTGCAGTGGCTTCTGCTTTTGCAATCATTGCATCTGGTATATGTGATACAGCACTTGTGATTGGAGCAGAAAAGGCAGATAGCCCGGGTAACAAGCTGTTATGGGACGTTACCCGAGGATCGTTTGTATTTCCAGTACACTGGGCCGCGATATTTGCAAAAGCTCATATGAGAAGATACGGCACAACTGAAGAACAGTTGGCTATGGTTTCTGTCAAGAACCATAAAAATGCCACTAAAAATCCTCATGCTCTTTTTCGAAAGGAAGTTGCCTTAGAAGAAGTCATGAATTCCAAAAAGATTGCTGATCCTATCAAGCTGCTTGACTGCAGTGCCCCCTGCGACGGTGCATCTGCACTATTATTGGTATCTGAACAAAAAGCACGCAGCTTCGATAACCCTGTTTTCATTAAGGGAATAGGACAGCAAACAAACTCAGCTAGCTTTGCAAAAGCGACGGGTGACCTCACAACAATTGAGGCAGCTAAACGCGCCGCTCAGATGGCTTTTGAAATGTCGCATACAAAGCAATTTCAGGTAGATGTAGTGGAACTTCACGATGCATTTACAATTCTCGAAATCCTAGCCTATGAAGATCTCGGATTTGCAAAGAAAGGAGAAGGAGGCAAATTCGTCAACCAGCAGCAAATAGCGATAAACCCAAGAGGGGGTTTAATTGGATGCGGCCATCCTATTGGAGCTACTGGCGTAGCGCAAGTTGCCGAAATCGCATCTCAGCTTGCTGGAAAAGCAGGAAAGAGGCAAGTAAAGCACTGCAAGACAGGGCTTGTTCATAACCTAGCAGCTGCGGGGTCGTCGGCGTCAGTAATTATCTTGGGTGTATGACCTCTTGCAGGAGTTCTTTGAACACTTGAAAAAAGGCCAATTTCTACTGCCAGTCTGCATTTCGTGCAAGGCTAAGGTATGGCCACCGTCAAATTATTGCCCTCAATGTCTTTCAAAGACGTCACTTCAAGTTGTTGAAACGAGTGGAACTTTGGTCCATTTCACGAGGTCGTATCTGAAAGGCATGGAAGGTTGCTACGGTATTGTTGAAATGTCAGGGATCAAACTAATGGGATCGTTCGATACCCTTGAAATGAAAGAGGGTTTAAAGGTGAAAATGGTGGGATGTGGTGTGATGCCCGATGGTATTCCTTACTACTTTTTTGAGCCAATCAAGGGCTGACATTAATATACACTAGCAAACAAGTCTAAGATGTACATATATGAGCTATGACAGGTTCATTGACGAGAGGCTCCTTACAAGCCGCGATGCTCTCAACAAACTGCAGATCAAAATGAAAGTACTTGAAATTGACGAAAGTGCCCGTGATTTTTCACAGCGCTTTGGGCGCAGGGCTCTTGTTCAGAAGGTCCTTTTGACTATCAAGTATAATGATACTGAAGAAGTCGAGGAGAGGGAGCTTGACGTAGAGGACATTGAAAAGAGGATAAAAAAAGAAAGGCTTTTCAGCTCCTCGAATCGATGGCTTGCTTCAAGTGATATCAAGAATGGTTACGTTGTTGCAAGCCGCCATCTTGACTTGCTCGCTGATGCCATTGCGCTCGATATACTTTCGATATAAACATCTTTCACAACTCGAGTTTTGAAAGATTAGTCGAAGAACCTTTTCAGCTCAACGATTAGCGTTATTGTAACAAGAAGAACTTAAGTTGGAAGCATGAGAAGATAATCATGATTATAATGATAGCGCCGCTCGTCAGACTCGAACTGACGACCCACTGGTTAACAGCCAGTTAAGCTCCGAAGCACAATACCGCGCAGCGAATTTGCTCTACCATGCTGAGCTAGAGCGGCGCATCATTACAGCAAATCCAAGGACAAAATAAATCTTTGGGCTTACTGTATGCCTTCTTCTTTAAAGTATATGTACAGGCCGTCGAGGAACACTCGCTGATCTTTGCCTTTCGTCTTAGTCGATTGTTCGATATTAGCTGCAGTCTGGGAAACATCCTCTAGACTTGGCCCTTGGATGACTACATCTTCTCCCACGACGCTCACCTTGGTAGCACTCCCTATTATTCGAGAAATCCTTGCCGACCTTTCGCCAAAAAAGTTCTCAACATGTACTTCTTTGCCCTTCACCTTGACAGAAATTGGAAAATGCGCAAATATGATCTTAAGCTTATACGTATAGCCTCTTTCAACACCTTTAATCATCGCTGCAATTATACTGCGCGCAGTATTTGTTACAGCCAGATCGCGCTTGCGCATTCCATAGGGTTTTATTGTTATCTTGTTGCCTTGTACCGTCACTGTAGCTGGAAGCTTTGTGAAATCCTTTTTAATTGTGCCAAGTGTGCCCTTGACCTCGATGATGTTACCTTCCTTTTTTATGCTGACGCTAGCAGGAGCTTCGACTTCTGCTTTTATTTCTTGCTCAGTAGACAAAGCCAACCAAAACTCCTCCCAGGCCGTCCGCCCGCGCATCATGGTGAGACATGATCCCTTTGCTCGTGGATACAAGAAGTATACCCATGGTGTAAGCGGGCAGGAATTGTCTTTCCCAACCAAAGTATCCCTCCTTTTTAACTGAAAAGCGCGGCGTAATGATACCGCACTTGTTTATCTTGGCTAACAGCTGAATTCTGAACTTGCCAGCTCTACCATCGTCGATCTGCTCAAACTCCCCGATGTAGCGATGCTTTTGCATCACACGCAGCACTTCACTTGCAAACTTGGATGCAGGGACTACTATGCACTCCCTCTTTCTTCTAGACTCATTATTGTAGATGGTAGTAAAGAGGTTAGATAGAACATTTAATGCGGGCATATTATTTTTTTTCTTCTCCTACTCATATTTGGCAAAGCCTATGCTATTGGCGACTTCTCTAAAGCACTGCCTGCAAAGCATCAAGTCATATGTGCGGATCAGTCCATTATATGAACCACACCTTTTGCACCACCTTACGCCTTTACCATGCGCAAGCTTCTTTCTTCCTGTTGCTTCATATTCTCTCGGCTTTGGCATTTATTATTCAACCTCTACTCCGTATTCCTGCTTAAAGAACTCAATCGCCTCTTCTCTGTTTATCCTGTGTGTCTTCCCTATCTTGGCGCTCTTCCTGGACTTTTTTGCAATCCTATATCCTGGTCTATTTAACACAATATTAATGTCCATTCCAAAGATTCCGATGTCAGGATTGTACTTTGTACCTGGGATATCTATGTGTTCATGTATACCAACAGAGATATTGCCATAATTGTCAAAGGATGAAGCCTTGAGTACATTCCTTTTGGCTGCTATGACACGTTTTAGGAATTCAATAGCAGGCGCTCGCCTCAGGGTTACAATTACCCCTATAGGCTCACCTTTGTGAATACCGAAATCCCTTACAGTGTTTTTGGCTCCCCGTACAGCTGGCTGTTGACCTGTCAGTTCAAGAAGAGCGTTCTTGGCTTTGTCTATGGGCTCGCCGGACCTCCCGACTCCAATGTTAATCACTAGTTTATGGACGTTTATCCTTTTCATGTCATGCTGCTGCATTTGTTGCTGACTCACATCAATTCACCTTAATTACAGGTCTGTCAGTTCCGACAGCCATCACCATTTCAACCGGCAATTCTACTGATTTATTGTCAAATGAAACAATTGCTCGCTTTGGAAGAGAGAATACGCCGTCCTGAATGTCCTCGATCTTTCCTACGGCTCCAGCATTTTCTCCTGTGATGATAAGTGCTATAGAGCCCTTATCAAAAGGAATATGGTTAGTGATTTTGACTTCTGGAAGGCTGATAACACACGTGTCGCCAACCTTCAGATTTTGGTCGCTTACGAGAGTCTTGCTGTCATGGAAGCCATATTGCATCTTTTTGCCTCTAATAGTAGTCTTACTTGTAATCTTGATCAGCTTCAGTCCTTTTTCTGCCTCTTCAACTGCAATTGGAGTCAACGACACAGAGTTCTTTGGAACCATCCTATATGCTAGACCCATCGCTAGTTCCACCACGTCCATTAACCCAATAGCAAAATTGGGCTCACGTCTTATAACTCCATCCACTTTGACTTTACCCGCCTTCAAAATTCTGTCTACTTCGTGTCCTGTGCTTCCAAGGTTGAGCACATCACGCAGAACCATTCCCAGCGGGTAAGCCCTTTTCCTAGGGTGTGGGCCTGGGTTGACCCTCATCACAAATTTACCCTCTTTCCTCTTAATGGCCCAGAACGTGGGTGCTAACTGTCTTTTTGTTCTAGTGTCGCCGCCTTTTTTGCCCATTATTTACTATCTTCCTCCTTCTTCTTCTCTTTTACGTCAGTCTTTGCGGACGAAGGTGACTCAGTGTTAGTCCCTCGCTGCAACTTGCTAGATCTATGGTCGTCATCAAGATTTAGACCAATAACCATCACGTTTGAAGAATGAATTGGGACCTTGACTTGACCACCGCGGATCTTTTCCCTCTGGATACCCTCGATGTGAAATGTTGCATGTTCTGTATTTACTTTATCTACTTTGCCCTCCACTCCCTTGTATTCTCCCCTCATTACCCTGACAGAGTCACCCTTGACTACCCTTACTTTTTTTGTTCCATACTGTTTGCGTAGTGAGTCCTCAAGCATGGCTCCAACCATCTTATCGCGTTGGTGTTTAGGGATGTGGAGGAGTTTTGGATTAATACCTGCCATAATCTTCACTTATATTATCATACTTGCCAAGTTCGCTATTCTTGGCCACTTTTCTGCCGCCTCTGCCGCCACTGGTCCCTTAATATCAGTTCCTTTGATTTCGCCTTCTGGCGTCACAAGCACTCCAGCATTGTCTTCAAATGCTACACGGACACCGCTGAGCCTCCTTATTGGGTATTTCTGTCTGACGATCACTGCACCAAAAACCTGCTTGCGCAGCTCTGCCGGGCCCTTCTTCACGGTGACGGTAACGAAATCGCCTACTGCTGCTGACGGCTGCCTAGAATGTCTTCCCTTATATCTTGTCACTTGAGCAACGCGCAATATTTTGGCGCCGGTATTGTCCGTGCATACAAGGCTTGCTGTAACTGGAATGGCCCTTGTAATATAAGGGCGGAACTCTTCGACTCCCTTTGCGGAGACTGCTCTTGACTTAGCTCCCGCCGCCATCCTTTGTGTTCACCTCAATCACTACAAATGAAACCGTCTTAGCAAGTCTTCTACATTCTGCAATCCTTACTTCCTCACCCTCTTTGACCTCGAGGCAGGATGGTAGGTACGCATGCACATTCGATCTGCTTCTTTGAAAACGCTTGTACTTTGCCACTGCCCTAGGATATTCTCTTGATACTACAACCATCTTAGGTGCCTTTGCACTTGATACAGTGCCTGCCAGCAGTTTGCCTCTTACAGACAGAGTACCGTGAAATGGACAGAATTCGTCTTCACATACCTTCCTTGGAGAAGCAACGGAGACACCAATATTTCTAACCATGATTTTATTATATCACCTATTGTTTAACCGCTCTATGCGATCCTCAGGTCTTCCTATCAACTCAGAACCACTTATAAAGCAAACGCAAGAAGGCGTCTGGACCTGGAGCCTTTTTGCTGCCCTTTTTGCAACCTGCCTTACTACAGAATCTTTCCTTATGAATATTGTATTCTTTGTTTCAAATACAATCGTGCCGTCACGGCCCTGTAATGTTGAATCTGAAGATTCAAGTATCTTTACTCCAAGGCCTATGACCTCGTGGCAGAGAAGATTATGACAGTTTACTGTCATTTCTGGCCTCTCCTCTCGTTCATTATTGTCTTCATGCGAGCAATATCACGCCTCAGCCACCTAATACTGCCTGTCTGCTTTTTCAGGGTGCCCTTTGACTTTTCAAGCTGAAGCTTCCCAAGATCAGTTTTGAGCTCGGCTAGTTTATCAGTCAGATCCTGATCGTTCAATTCTCGCAGTGTCTTTGTCTTAAGCCTTGTCATCCTGATTTCCTCTTTTTTCTTCTTTGCCTTCTGCTGCTCCTGCTGCTACCTCTTCATTTTGGGGGGATGCTCCAGCTTCAGGACTCGGCTGAGCTTCTGAAGCCTGCACATCTTCAGCTTCGCTTTTGAGTTCAAATTCTGGAGGTAGTGCTACCTTTGATGCAATTCTCAGCTGGATACCCATAAGGCCCATCTTGGTTAAGACATGGGAGAGCCCCGTCCTGACTATCTTTTCGGAACTGTCGCCACTCTTTGGTACAATGCCAACTGTATGCTTTTCAAAGTGAGCGCGCTCTGTTCGCAGCTTGCCAGAGATCACAACTTCAACTCCTAGTGCCCCGGCGCCCATTATTGTATTGAGTGACCACATTGCTGCCCGCCTAAATGCGGTGCCTCGCTCAATAAGCTGAGCAATTCTATTGCACATTATATCTGGATTAAGCTCAGGATTTGGAATTTCCAGAACTGAAATCTGAGGGTTTTGCAAGCCGAACTTTTGCTCGATCTTGGTCATGAGGTCTTTGATGCCAACGCCTTTCCTGCCAATGGCAAGGCCCGGCCTTGTAACATAGACAGTTATCCTTGCCCCTACAGGTGTCTTTTGCACTTCAATTCCGCCGTACCCGGCATCCTTGAGCGCAGCAGAGAAAAATTCATTTAGCTCCATGTTGCGAAAGTTGTTCTTGATCACATTTTTTACCGCACTCATTCTCTATGGTCTCCCTCCTGTGCAATGACCTCCACATGAACCAAAGTGTCAAACTTCGGACTTGATCTGCCCATTGCCCGGGGCTGGAACCGCTTCAGCTTTGTGCCTTTATGCACAGCTGCACTCACGATTCTAAGCCTGTCCAGATCCATGCCCTTATATTCAGCATTGGATTCAAGGTTGTCTAAAATTCTGAGGAATTCAGATGCTGCCTTTTTGGGGAATCTGCCAGCAGAAAATCCGTCACGTATATTCGACCTATGAGCCACCTCATTATTGTAGCGCCGATAAGGAATGGCCTCTTTGCGAGAAATGACATTCTCAAGTAACTCGCGTGCTTTCTCAATTGACCTACCCTTAATGGCGACAGCTACCTCCCGGGCATGCTTATGAGAAATGTCTTTTTCGCGTATTGAAGCACGTACATGTTTTGTTTTATCATAATTTTGAAAAGCGTACCCAAAGTGTGGCATGCTTATCACTTTAATGGAACGTAAAGGCTAGACCTAGACGCGCCCACACCTGGCGTACCATGCTGTACACGCTTGTTTGTAATCGCATATTCGCCAATGTAGTGTCCAATCATTTCTGGCCTGATATTAACCTGTACAAAATCTTTGCCGTTATGAACAAAGATAGTCAGACCAACCATGTCAGGAAGAATAATCATGTCGCGGGTATGTGTCCTTAACTGGCCCTTAAGCTTTCCATCTCTTGCAAGCTTGAGCTTCTCTCGAAGCTTTCTCTTATCGTCGTTCATATAAGAACTGACACGCTTGTCAAGCGATCTGCGCTGTCTTGAATTGAGAAGCGGAAGTAGGTTCTCTATTGAGAGCGATTGCAGCTGCTCTGGAGAGTAACCTTTGAACTTGAACTCGCGAACCAATTATATCAACCGATCTTTGGCTTCCATGCTACTTTTAAATCTAACGAGAAGAAATGCCCATCTATACTAGAGCCAACTTTGTTGCAAGATCTCTTGCACCTTCTGGCTTCTTGAACTTTACGAAGGCTTTCTTACCCCGAATTGTCCTTGTAGTGTTGACCTCTTCGATGTCAGCTTCATAGAGGATATTAATTGCGTCAATGATCTGCTTCTTGGTAGCCTTTTCTGTTACAATGAATGCAAGCTTGTTCTCTTTTTCTATCTGGTTAAACGTCTTTTCTGTAACATATGGAGCTAGTATCATAGTTGCTGCTTGCTCTGAAGTCATATCGCTTTTTGGAGCAGGAGCCGCCGTCGCCTGCTCATTTTCCGCTGTAGATTCCATTGATTTTTCCTTGCTCATTTTCCGATCACCTTCAATACGTTGTGAATGGGTGCCTGCAGAGTCTTCAGATATTCAATTGCAGACAGAGAATATATTGTTAGCCTTATTGGCTTTGAGCCCGGAACCAGATCAAGGATGCTTATGTCCTTGGCATGCTTGATGTCAATCCCGGGTATTGACTCAGAAAGCGTGACTACTTTAGAGTCATTTCCAACTATAATTAGGGCGCTTGTTCCAGAACGAGCCGACCTTCCTCTACGCCTTGCGGTTCCTGACCTTGCCTTTCGGGCAAGACTTGCTCTTGCAATGTCATCTCCAAGCCCGAGAAGTATCAGCGCCTCCTTCAGATCTTTTGTTTTAGCCATTGATTCGATGTCGTTTGAAACGACTAGAGGAAGTTTAATCTCGTTACTTATCTTGTGGCCGCGTCGTTGTACCAGCTCCTTTTTCACAGTAGCTGCTATGGCCGAACAAAGGCCGAGCTGTTTTTCCTTACGGTTGATTTTTTTGTAAATGTCTTTCCAAGACTCTGGGGGGTGTGCTACCCGTCCATGCCTGACGCCAGCGACGCCTGCAGCCTGACCTGCCCTAGGAAAGCCTTCTCCTCGAGCCCTTGCAAGCCGAGCAATTCCAAGGCCCGTATTGCGAGACTCAGCGCTAACCATCTCGCCGGCTGCTGGATAGCGTCCCTGCCTTTGGTACGAATGCGAAAGGACGTTCACATATACTTTATGAATTACTTCAGGGCGATATGGGGTATCAAAAACTGCGGGCAGCTCTATCTCGCCAGAGTCTTTACCATCTAGAGGAATAACTTTGGCTTTCATCTAACAACTAGCTCCAGCACCTTTGGCTCAACCACCTTCTTCGAAACACTGCGTATTGGTTGCCTCATTTTTACCAAACGCTTTGGAACACCGGGAACTGAGCCTCTCACTACTATATAGTCACCTTTGACTAGCCCAAAATGTTTGAAGCCCCCTGGAGGATTTATTGAATTCTCTGAGTCCTTTTCTGTATCTGAGATTATCAATATGCGTTTATTGTACTCAGTTCTCTGATGGAATCCCCTCTGACCCTGCCTTGCCACAGTATACATGACTACCGCTGGAGAGATCGGACCCAATGTACCAACAGCGCGGACACTCTTTCTTGATTTGTGTTGTTTTCTTTTAACGCCAAACCTGGTGACCGGACCTTCTATTCCCTTGCCGCGGGTAATGCCAAAAACATCAATATTCTGCCCAATTTGGAAAACGTCATTTATTCTCATTTCCCTTCCCAGAATGCTTTTTAGAAAATCGTATTGCGAGCTCGAGTCCTTTCCGGAAACTGCTACTTCAAATACAAAAGGCACTTTTTGTGCAAGACCGATTGAATTCGGAGAGACTGAAACAATGGCCACCACATCGCTTGCATCTTTGAGGAGAGATTCTACCTTTGAAAAGCCATCTTCAGCAGTACGCTTCGGGTCAAACTTCCGCAGAAGCTCTTTTGGTAGGTCTTTCGCATAGACATCAAAAAGAGCATGCTGACCATAGAGATCATGTCTGTAGCCGCGAATACCAATTATCTTGATCGGCGGTGTTGCAATTACAGTTGCAGCATTCAACAGCTGCTTGCCAAAATTCGGAGTTTTCTCTCTATCGTCTACTGTCAAAATATTAATACCTCCAGCTTTGAAGCCTGCAAAACCTAAAAGAGAGGTCTTCTCTGCTGAAAACTGGGGCCAAGTTCTCACCCTAGCTTCCAGACTTCTAGCTCTCGCTCTTGGTCTAAAAGCAATGCTGCCCCTCCTTGGGGCGCTATACTTACGATGACCCATAGATACTCCACCACACTGCCTCTCCCTTTAATAAGTTATTTGACCCCGAGTAGGTCACAGTCAAAAGTAGCCAGATGGCGAAAAATTCAACAGCCTAAGATAGACAGAATGTTATTTGAGATTGTTGGATGACAGTAAAGATTAGCATGTGCTCGACGCACAGAATGATAGCGGCAGTGATGTTATTCTTTACGGCACGTTTATGTCAACTAGGCGAGGTTTGCCTAGTAGCGCGCTGCAAATCGGAGAAATAGTCTATCTTGAGCGTTAGCCTTTGCAGCCGCTATCGCTCATATGCTAGTTAAGTTATGTTATTCTTTTTGGGGACGTCTCTTACTGATCTCAGCTATAATCTTATCAACCTATTCGGCGTAATCTGGTAAATTATCTGCTGGAAGTTACTATAACTTGCGTTAGAGGGCATGCGATCTTCTTTTTTGTCGATACTTGCATTCCTCTTTGTTAGTAAAATCTTGTCTGATCTAGAATTTGATTATTGCAATTTGATTATTTCATACGAGTTCAGGCCTACCTTAACACGAATCATTTTTAGGAGAAACCTAGAGTGAAATTGCAATCTGATTTAACTTGCTGTCTGAAGCAAAAAAAGCATCCTCGGAACCGGAAGAAGATGTGGCAACCAGCAAATATTGCTCTTCGGTTCGTGATCTGTCAAACTGTTTCTACTATTCCTTCTTCTAAGATCTCATTTAGAGCTGCCAAAAGGTTCGGTTAATTGCAAAGTGCTATTCAATATCGCTAGAGTTCCAAGCACCGCTTCTTCGAGCCTTACAGTTTCAGTGCCTTGATATGGAAACATGTTTACAACAAATCCGTACGGCTTCATGCTAGCACCTTCCTTGGTAAGGATGTCATGGAGACCGTGTTTAGGCGATCCAAAGGCGACTAGAATGTTCTGAACACTTTTGGCGTGTTCAGCAAGCTGGGCCTCAACATTTTTGAAGTGGCGACCCTTTCTTGATGTAAGAATTATGTCGGTGTTTTCAACACTTGTAAGAAGCTTCGAAATCGAAGGAACTTCTTTTATTTCATACCCCCAATAATCAGAAATGTCTTCGTCTATTGCTTGAACAGCCTTGAAGTTAGGATATGAATCGGTTAACCTCACATTCACTTTTTTACCTTCAAAGCCCTCTCCCACAAAGGGAACTAGTGATCCCAGGCCGACTTCAACAAATAGATGACCCTTAGCCTTGACGATAACGCCTGTTCGAATGTCGCCAGCTTTGATTTTCTTGATATCGTCTACAACCCTGTGGTGGGGTGCCTTTATCGGATGGAGTATGCCAGCGTATTGAAGCTGGTGCATCATGGGAAATAGGATCTTTCTGAGGTATTGCGGTGTATCAAGATAGCGGAGTATTGTCTTTAGCAAATGTGCGTCATCTTTTTCAAAGTGCGATAGAGAGTCATGGTAGATATAGATCCTCTTGACCCTAAAAATTGAGCAGGCGCGAGCAAACTGTGCTATTTTGATGCTTTTGTCGCGCTTTGTCTGCTCATCTGAAAGTGATGAATCCGGTATTGTTATCCACAGATCGTGCATTACTCCCGTATCAGCTCTTCAACTGCACCTTGCAAAAACCCATTTGATCCAAAGTAAGTCCCTCTCAAAACACCCTTTCTGTCGATAAGGATCGTGGATGGGGTGCCGCGTAATGTGTACCCCTCAAAAGTCTTGGCGGAATACTCCTTAGATTGTAGGTACTGTTTTACGCGCTCAATCACTACCTGCCTTTCTTTTTCAGCATATGACCTAAAGTCAGGGATGTTGGATTCGATAAAGTCCATTACCTTGTTTTGGGTCAGGGGGCTGGAATGTTTCACTAGCATGTCCATAGCAACAGGAAAAGGTATCTTGTAAGGTAACTTGTTGCCGGCGCTTAGCTGGCCGCTGGTACTGAATGCACGATATGTCTCTCCCACGACCTCGCCAGTAGTAACTAACTTTTGAAGGTTCTCTAGATTGTTCTTGTCGAAATCCTCAAAAGCTGTTGCGAGGCCCAGAACCGTCAGGCCTCTATCTCTATATTTTCTGTAAATTTCAATTGCTTCAGGAATGCCGTAAAGGAAGCAGCCAGGGCAATTGACTTGAAATACTTCGACTAATACGACGTTGCCTTTCTCTCCTTCAATGTTAGTCTGTTTTCCCTGTACCCACGTTGAGATGTCTAGGTTTGGAGCTTTCGCGCCTATTGTCGCAACCATTATTAATTCAGTTTAGCAGTATCTGTATAAATTGGTTTTATCAGGCCCCGCGCTTTGAGGCCCTGTCTCTAGCCGTCGCTGCATATCTTTGAATTTCCTCGTCTTCGGCTTTGCGCATTGTCTTTGCTTTGTTGTCAATTACTGCCATTTTTAAGTGCCGAGTGCCTGTCTTTTCCTCACTAACCATATATATGGACTCGATGGCAAGAGCGGCGCCTTCATCAAGGCCAATGTCGGGCTTATAGCTTTTTTCCAAGAATTCAGTGACTTGATCGCTGCCCGCGCCGATCGCAACAGCGTCATACCCGATATACGTGCCGCTTGGATCTGTCAGATAAAGAGCGGTGCCATTCTTGTCAACACCTGCAAGTATTAGAGCAACGCCGAATGGTCTAACACCTGCATACTGTGTAAACTGCTGAGCCATGTCTGCGAGGTTCTTGGCAACTCCCTCAACGTCTACTGGCTCGTCATAAATAAGCCTGTTGCTCTGTGCAAAAAACCTTGCATGGTCGACTTGAGTGCGAGCGTCTGGAATGTATCCCGCCGCTGCGACACCAATGTGGTCGTCGACTTGAAAGATTTTTTGGGTAACGTTTGATATCTGGAGCTTTCTTGTTTTCTCCTCTACTGCGAGGATTACCCCTTCTGTGCTCTTAACGCCTATTGCGAGTGTTCCACGCCTGACGGTTTCAATGGCATATTCTACTTGGTAAAGCCTTCCATCTGGCGAAAATACTGTGATCGCTCGGTCATAGCCCGCTGCTGCTGGTAACAATTCGATCTATTTTTTTTGTAATGTTCCATTTAAGCCTACCTATGAGAGATTGGTCAAAAGCAAATGCAACCTTGGATGATTTTAATAACGTTTCATGAGAAGAACTGCAATGGTTCAAGATGATGTGACGTTTTACGGCCACCCAAATGTTCGGTCGCTTCATACTAAGACTATTGAAATAACCAAGGATGAGCACCTGACTCCAAGGGGCGACTGCATAATAGGAGTAAGAGCCAACAAGGCATGCGCTGATCTAGATGAAGCACTCAAGAATAGACTAAAGTCAAACTCAGCAGTAGTAAGAATAGAGGTAATGGTCGGAAACGAATCATTCCTTATAACCGGCACGGGTGACGGCCGTCTCACTATGCTAAACCCGCAAGACATAGTAATACGGAAGACAAATTTTGCGTGTCCCCGAACGATGTCTGTTCTATGCGATAGGGCCTCTTCAGAGGTGCCAAGGAAAATGGTAAATGCACTGCAGGACCGAGACGTAAAGGGGATAATAAGGATCACAATCGAATGATCACTTTTTGGCCTGCGTGTTTCCTCTGATTATCATTGCGTATTCTTTACTTTCAAGCGTTCTAGCCAAAGCATTGTTCAGTAACTCGATTGCAACATATTCCTTGTAATGGTCTCCTTTGCAAAGATTGCAACTATTCTTTCCGCTTATCTCTGTAATCAATTTTTCGTCCTCATGTACGCTCCTTAGCACTTTCAGCAACCTAGAACTGGTGTCCTCTATCAGTTTGGAATGCTTTTCAAGGTTTGGGACATTATAAGTGAATGCACGCAAGGTCGACATGTAATACTTTCTGGCAGCACCCCGTGCTTCCACCATCTTGCTGACTTCGATCAAACCGGCACTCTTAAGAATATCAAGATGGTGCCTGATAGTAGTTGTAGCCTTTTTGTGTCCTGAGCGTCTAAGTATCTTCGCGATCTCTTCTGTAGTCATTTGCTTGTGACTTAAAATTTCCAGGATTTTTATCCTGACAGGGTCATTTAGGGCATGAGCTGATTGATATCCTATCGTAGTCACTCCTTTCAGCTTGACCTCCTTTTCAAAAAAGGCTCCATCCATGATTACAACAAGAAAGTGCCCCGAATGTAGTAAAGATTGCTATCAGCCACGTTTGCCTTGGTTGTTAAATGTCTTGACAATAATAAACTTATTATATCTTATATCGCTCCAAAATGAGCTTCATGCATAGATTCTAGTTCATATCATAATGCTATTAATACTATGATAATGGTCTAACTGACATTCAAATATTGATGAGTGATACAGCACTTAATATTAGATAGTTGACTTTAACCTGATAAGTCTAGATTCCGCCTTGCCTACGAGTGAAAGTTGTGCCGAAGCGGAGTCTAAATTGAGCTATAGCTTACTCCCGGTGATCAGCTCATAGGCATAGATATACCGCCTGCTCAACTCATTTACCACGTCCGGACTGACATCAGGGGAGTCTGGTTTCTTGCCTTCCTTAGCAAGCCTGTCTATCTTATCCTTAAAACCAATCACGATAAGCCAGTCACGCAGGAGCTGCTTGTCGTAGCTTTCTTGAATTTTGCCAGGATGGTAGCCAGTCTTGAGCCACAGGCGGTATTCATCAGGTCCAAGCGAATCGCCAAGGAGTATATTTCCTTTTTGATCCTCGCCGAACTCGAACTTGACGTCTGAAATTATAAATCCTGCTTTCTCGACAATCTTGCTCATCTTGTTGTAAAGCGATATTGATGTCCTTTCAAGGAAGTCGTAATCGTGATCACATAAAATGCCTGAGGAGACTATTGTATGCCTATCGATGGGAATATCATGCTCCTCAGACTTTGTCGTGGGATCGAATATTGGTTTGGGCAGTTTCGATCCCAAAACCGGACTGAAATCCGAAGGCAGATCTCTTCCTAAGCGTTCTTTATAGCGTTCGACCAAGCTGCCGTAAAAGTATCCTCTTACTACACATTCAATAGGTATCATTTGTAATTTTTTGACCTCCATTTTGTCCTTCTCCACCACTTTCAGCATATGATGAGGTATCTCAAGGGTGTGAAACCAGAACTCCGCAAATCTGCATAGCACCTCTCCTTTTTTTGGAATCGGCGTCGTCATCTTGACATCAAATGCAGAAATGCGATCTGAAAAATGGAACAGAATGTTACCACTGTCAAGCTCATATATGTCCTTGACCTTGCCACTCCTCATCAATCTCATTATTGCATGCTAGATTCGCATGCAATAAAAAATCTATCTGTGTCGATTGAAAGACTTTTAACGGTCTTGCTAACCAGCTTATCCAACCAGATATGGTAAACGCCGACCTTTTTGCCATAGAAAAACCGATTTGTGTTGGTGTTATAGGCGGGGGTCAGCTCGGAAAGATGATTGCGCATGAAGCAAGGCGAATGTCGCTCAAGGTTATTGTTTTGGATCCAACTGAAGGGTGCCCTGCTTCCAAGATAGCAGACGAGCAGATAGTGGCTGATTTCAAGGATGAAGATGCAATAATGCAATTGGCAGCAAAAAGCGATGTTGTAACATATGAAATAGAACTTGCAAATTCTACGGCCTTAAAGACCCTTGACGCAAGGACTTACCCAATCCGGCCGTCGCCTGAAACACTTTACATAGTCCAGAATAAATATAGGCAAAAGTCATTCTTAAGAAAACACAAAATTGATGTTGCAGATTTTGAGCAGGTTAGATCAGAGGATCACCTTTACGAATTGTGCGAAAAGTTTGGGTATCCTGTTATGCTCAAGGCATGTGAGAACTCCTATGATGGGCGTGGCAATTTTCTAATAACTTCCAGTAACGAGGTGCACCACGCCTTCAACTATTTTCCTAAAAATGAACTAATGCTTGAAAAGTTCGTGCCGTTTACAAAAGAGATATCGATAATGGTCGCACGTAATCCTAGTGGGGAGATAGCATCATTTCCTGTTGCAGAAAACATACACAAGAATAGTATCTTAGACACGTCGATAGTGCCAGCAAGGATCAACCGAGAGGTCGAGCTAAAGGCAAGAAGGATGGCAGAGATTACCATGAAAGTGCTAAAAGGAGCGGGAATATTTGGAATAGAAATGTTTGTCACAAAAAAAGGCGATGTCTTGGTAAATGAGATTGCCCCAAGGCCTCATAATTCTGGACACTATACGAATGAAGCCTGTTCGGTTTCGCAATTTGAGCAGCATCTCAGAGCTGTGCTTGACCTACCTTTGAGTAAGCCGGAATTATTGTGCTCAGCCGTCATGGTTAACATACTTGGAAATGAAGGTTCGAATGGGTCGTATGCTATAAGAGGCCTCACGGACCTCTTAAGCGTTCCGGGCGTAAAGCTGTATATTTATGGCAAGAAGACATCAAAGCCTGGGCGCAAACTAGGTCATATAACTGCTACAGGTAGGACTCTAGAGGAAGCGCTAATGCGGGCTGAAAAGGCTAGAAACAGATTTGAGTTAACGGCTATGGTGACCAAGGAACACCAGAATGTATAGCCCTCTTGTTGGTATCATTATGGGAAGCGATTCTGATCTTCCTGTAATGAAGGAAGCAAAAGAGATTTTGGACTCATTTGGCGTGGGCAATGAGATCACAATAGTATCTGCGCACAGGACTACAAAGAGGATGGTTCACTACGCCACAACTGCCAAGAATAGAGGGATTGCAATAGTCATTGCAGGTGCAGGGGGAGCAGCTCATCTCCCTGGCATGGTGGCTTCACTGACTGCTCTGCCAGTAATAGGTGTTCCCATCAAGACAAAGAGCCTTGATGGCCTTGACTCCCTTCTTTCGATTGCTCAGATGCCTCCAGGCGTGCCTGTCGCAACAATGGCAATAAATGGAGCAAGGAATGCGGGTATACTTGCCTGCCAAATACTAGGAACAAAATATTCTGAGGTTGCCTCAAGAGTAGAAAAATACAAGCGCGAGCTAGACAGGGGCGTGCTCAAGAAAGTAAGGATGCTTGAGAAATCAGGCGTCGGACGCTATAAAGGAATCGCCTAGAGTAATTTTATTTGTGGCTGCCGATTGTGTTTGCGCCCTGAAGGATAGAACCAGTCATTTTGCTGAGACTAAAATACACAAAGAACAATAGATAGAAGAATACGGTCATGGAGATGTCGATGCCATCATAGTAAAGAAGATGTCAGCCCACGAGAGACTGGCCAAGGAAATGAAGCAAAGCAAGATCGACTGCGAAGCGCTTCCGCTTGGCTCACATCCAATTGAATGCAGCCAATATTACAGCCAACTTTCTCTATCAAACTTAGACTAGTGAAGAACAAGGGCTTGGTGAAGCTCAAAGGCAAAAATATTGACTTTGTCCATTTATTGCAGAGGAATTAACGCATGTCGAACATAGCTGCGATTCCATTGCTGTATGGTCTTTTGCAATATTATCTGGTCCACTATATAGTCCAGGTACAAGGCAAAGAGAACGACAAATTTTTGGCAAGATGTAAACCCCTAACAAGAGGATATTTCAGTAGCAAGCGCGAAGTTGACGTCAACTGAATAGGGGAGGGTAAGTTTGCAGAGGTTCTGCAGGGCGACACTGGTCTGACAGAGATGCTCAAAGAAGTCATGCAGAAAGCAGGCGAAATAACGGTCGACCCGCAAGAAAACTAGGTTAGAACTACTGTAAATGGGTTCATGAGGAGAATCTTCCGTCCAGTCCTGTGATGCTCGAAATTGCAGACAGGATTGCGTTCCACATTAAAACAGACTACACGATAGAGGCTAGTCCGAGGGAATAAATATTCGCTATGGGCGTTCATAACTTTAGATAGTAGATCAAGTTAACTTTAATAATCATAGACCAGTGGCAATTTTGTGGAAAACGAAGTATCCTCTAAGCCTCGCTTAAAATTTACAGATAAAACTGTCGTTGTCACCGGCAGCGGAACCGGTATTGGACAGGCAATAGCAAGAAAGTTTGCCGAGAACGGCGCGCATATCGTCATCATGGGTAGGAGGAAGGAGCCACTTGACCAGACTGCAGGCATCCTCGAGCAAATAATTTCTTCTGCAGGTTCTTCTGGCAGGTTGTCAGTTTTCCCCGGCGTAGACGTTGCAGATGAGGCTGGGATTAATTCTATGTTTGAAAGTATCCGCAAGGAGTTTGGAGGGGCTGACATAATAGTCAACAACGCGGGGGTCTCAGGCCCGGTTAAAGCATTTACTAATGCAAGCGTAAAAGAATTCCGTGAGACTATAGCCATCCATCTTACAGGCACATACTGGACATCTGTGAGTGCCCTTGCTGCGATGAAAAGAGGTGCCAAGATAATCACAATTGCGACGTTTTTCACAGAAGAAAACCGTTATGAGCAGAGGCCTTATAGATTTAGGACTCCATATACGGCCGCACAGGGGGCCAAAAACCGCCTTGCAGAAGCACTAGCATGGGAGCTTGTGGAACGTGACATACGATCAGTTGCAACAAACCCAGGCCCTGTGCACTCTGATAGGATCTACAAGACAGTTTACCCAAAGGCTGCCGCTGAATTTCTACGCATTGGAGGCTATCCAGGTCTCAGCTCACTTGAAATTGAGAAGGTTACTGCTGGCGCCCTCCCGCTCCTAGGCGAGCCCGCAGACATAGTAGCAAAAGGCGTCTCACAAGTCGCTGCTGAAATCTCCCGTTCTCGTGGTTATGAGTCATCAGATGAAAATGTCAGGAAATTGTCAGAGATAGTTACAGGTGCTCTTGCCAAGATGCAAGAGATCGCCGAAAAAATCCAAAGCAACACTAGCAAAATGATAGTAGACGGGCAATTCTTGAAGCAGGATGAGGTAGCGGACATGGTTATGAATTTATGCGACGACGATATTAGCAGGCTAATAAATGGCAGAGTCATTCCTAACGACCGCGTATTTTATCCAGTCAAACCAATCGTGGGCACAGCAGTTAACGGCATGGCACAGCCAGATGTCAAAGGCAAAGTCATTGTCATAACGACCAGTTCGTCTGCAAAGAAGGACATGGAAAGAGTTAAGCAAGTTGCAAGGCTCGCGCATGAGGGAGGAGCCAAGGATGTAATCGTCCTTGCACATAAGCATCAGGATATGACGGAGTATAAGGAATTTCACAGCCACACGATCGACATGCTAGATGAAGAAAGTGTGCACCGGCTCTTTAGTGCTGCAAAGGGAAGGTCTGGCAAAATTGATTCAATCATTCACTTCACAGGAGAATATGATTATAATCTACCTTTGAGCTCACTTTCAAGGAAACAATGGGATGCTTTGGTTGATAACTTCATTTACATTCCCGGGCTAATCGTAAAAGAAGGGGTGAACATTATGGCGCCAGATGGATCAACACAAGAGCCTGCCAAATTCAAAGATTCTAAAGGTTCTATTGTCTTAGTAGGGCCTGATGCACCTGTTGGTAAAAAAATATCCGGTTTATTGAGGGCAAGGGCTGATGTTTTCCGTGGAGCACTGCGACCATACACTACGACTGTAAACCAAGAGCTGGGTGATGTGCTTGGCTCGAGTATAAAGCTACATCTAGTGTTCGCAGGTAACAGCGAAGGTTCAGAACCAGACAATGGCGGACTTTATAACTCCGTACTGAATCTTGCGGCAGGAGTTGCTCTTAAGCGAAATGAGGCAATATTCTACGTTGACGAAGCGACAAAATAATGTCCTCTCTCTACTTAACAGAGAATCTTGGTTAGATTTTGTTTGAAAGTCACCTTATTGCCAAAACAGCTGAGTATGGCATTTGCTTAATCAATATCTCGAACTAAGCCCATCCAAAATGAACGTGATCGCAACTGCCATGAGTATAATTCCCAATAATCGTTGTAATAGCATTTCATTTGTGATGCTTGATAACCTTGCTCCTATCTGAGCACCAACAAAGGCACCTGCTGACAGTGCTCCTGCCTGAAGGTAATCAGGGTGTCCCAGAACCGAGTGTGTAAAGACACCAGCAATAGCAGTCATCATCAGTGTCAGTTGTGATGTTGGCGCAGCTCTATGCATTGTCAGGCCAAGCACAAGTAGCATAGCAGGCACAAATACTATCCCGCCTCCCACACCAAAGAGGCTTGATATGACCCCCGCGCCAAAGGAAGCAGCAAAAACTGCAACCTGCAGAGGCAGCGAACGCCTTTTAGCTCTATGATCCTTTAGGACTGAGTTTTTGTATGAAATGTAAAGGCCAGTCAGGATTAGCAATATGCCAAAGTACAGTTTGAATGAATCTTCCAGTAAATATTCGGACAGTATAGCACCAAGAACACCACCTGGTATTGCGAAGGCAGCCATTTCTAGGCCAAGGGCGAAGTCAATCCTCTTTTGCCTGGAATACTCTATGGTGGATGAGATGCTTGTTGACATAACGGCAATAAGGCTTGTGCTTGCGGCCTGTGTAGGTGGCAGGTTCAAGAATGTAAGAGCCGGAACCATTATTATACCGCCCCCCACTCCAAGCATAGAACCCAATGTTCCTGCGGCAAGCCCAACAGCTGCCAGGATTATTACAGTGGTGACTGGTTCTAGCAATGACCCTGTATTCCTTGTACTTTCATTATTATAACTGGAGTGTAAAAATAATTTGCAAGGGTGCTATACTGTCATTAGTGAATTTCCGTTAATTACTGCTTGAAAGTCGCATATGCACCAAATTTTTTTTTGAATTTACGCCAGTAGAGTAGCTTGCACCTTGTGATGCCACTCAAATAGCCAAATGGAAGCTCATGTGTAGCTCAGGATTGCCTCTCCTATACTGAGAGCTTCTTGCAGGCTCGTAGAAATGCCCTACACTAAAAAGAATAAATATTACAATTGAGGAAAAAGCCACAACGATGTAAGTCCTACCGAAAAACTCTATTATAACCCATGACTATAATTGTAAGCGCAGTTGTCAGGTTTTAATGCATAACCTAGAAGAGTTAAAGACTTTTAACTTTGTAATCCCGCAATCGATAACATAGCACTAGACCAAGTGGCTTCCGAGACCTTTTTGGCGCATTTAGTGGAAATTTGGTTTAACCCAGAGGTTGAAAGACTAAGGCAATTAGGGGTAGTGAAAGAGGATTATTGGCCAGAGAAGATGCAAGTTTATTCTTTTACCCGAGGACGACAAAAGCGTCCTTTTTGATAATCATGTGATCTCGATAGAAAAGTCGAAGACAAATAGCAACTACAAAGATTGTCCCCATTTGACCTTCAAAAAGGTTAATGGAAATTGAGAAGGATACTTTGATTTTCGACACAATAGGTTAAAGCAGAAAAGCTACTCAATACCGCCCTGCACTACTTTGAAATGGCTAAGGATGCTTACAATGCAGTAAGATTGCAAGTGTTTGTTGATAAACTTTTTAGCTCAACAGAAATACTTGTGCGAAGCAGGCTCTTTGGAATGTCCAAACAGAACTATGTAGATAAGCGGAACTAGGAGTGGACTATGAGCGAATTCAGCAAGTTTGTCAAATTAGGAAACATGGTTCCTCTATATTGCAAAACCTAAGGTGATTTGTCACGTTTGATAGATGAAGCCAGATACGACAAAAGATGATTTGGCTTAGAAGAATCTGATGCTCAAGAATAGACCATGACAGTAGAAAAGTTCGCAGAAGATGTCAGAAGGTCAATCTTCTGATGAAGACATATCGGGCTTTGCTCTTGCATAGGCTATTAACCCGCCAGAATTAGTGCGGTCATCGTCGAGAGGCAGTTCATAAGCATACCACCTAAAGGAAAAAACAAACATGGTCGGAGTCTCAAGGCTTGTTTCATGAATTCGCTATCCATTTCTTGCCTTATTCATTGTGGCTATTCAAGCAGTCCATCCTGCAACATTGTACGTTAGAAAAGGGTACACTGCCTTTCCTATTGAGTAGTCATTTCAGATAGTAACCCCCGAACTCTCGAATGCTCAAATTCATAGTTTTATTAATCCCCATGCCATCTTAAACTCCGGTATCTGGATTGCGTGTAGTAGTTGTGGGATTCGGGCTAGTTGGGCAGAGTTTCGCGAAGCTACTCCTGTCTCGGTCTGCAGATCTATACACGCAGTACGGCATTAAACCCCGTATAGTGGCCTGTGTCGACAATCGCGGCTCAGCGATAGCGCCAGCGGGCATGGATTTAAGGAGGCTTCTTGAGGCAAAGAAAATCAAAGGGACGGTAAGTGGATACGAGAAAGGTAGCGCCAAATTTGATCCGCTTCAAGTGATTGAGAACGTTGAGGCGGAGGTAATGCTTGAATGCACCCCCACAAACCTCAATGACGGGGAGCCGGCAACGTCTCACATTACAGCGGCAATGAGAAGTCGCAAGCACGTGATCTGCGTTAACAAAGGTCCACTTGCCCTTGCATTTCCCTCCCTTATCGAGCTTGCCAACTACAATGGCGTAATGCTGCGATTCAGCGGCACAGTTGGCGGCGGGACACCCATTCTGGAATTTGCCAAGCGCTGCCTAAAAGGAGATAGGATAATTTCATTTCACGGCATACTGAATGGCACGACAAATTATATTCTGAGCAAGATGGAAGAAGGGCGAACATATGATAGCGCAATGAAGGACGCCAAAGAAAAAGGCTATGCGGAAGCCAACCCTTCCCTTGACGTCGAAGGCTTTGACGCAGCTGCAAAATTGGTTATTATGGCTAACTGGGTCATGGGAATGAAGGTAACCATGAAGGACATCAAGCGCACTGGGATCACCAATTTAGCACTGTCAGATGTTAAAAATGCGGCAGCTCGTGGTAATGCGGTCAAATTGCTAGCGGTTTGCGACAGCAGACGGCTGCACGTGGCTCCCACAGAAGTTGCCAAGACAGATCCAATATGCGTCGATGGCACTTTGAACGCTGTTACATTCATGTCGGAGCATTCTGGACAGCAGACAATAATCGGGAGAGGTGCTGGAGGGATGGAGACTGCAAGTGCGATGTTGCGTGATCTGATAGAGATAAGAGATGCGACATTTAGCTGAAGAGTAGGAGTTATTCTCCATTACGGAGGTTTGAAAAAAGGCTGAATTGTTTTGTCTCTAGTTTGAGAAAATAATATCAACATAATTGAGTTGATAGCAAGAGGCTACAGAAATATGAGAGAAATCCCATAGCGGTTCAAGGCGGTGTCTTCTAGCGTATATTATTTCAGGCAAGCTACTTTTTATACAGGCAGGCTCGTCTGTGAATGAAAAAAATCAAATTTATTCTCGATATGATGTAAACAAAATCGAACGCACGTGATTAACGCCTATACACTAGTGGTTTATTTCCCTTGATTTACGCGCGTTCGATTTAATCTCTTCCTCTCATTAGCACCAACGGGGCAATATCAGTAGGCCTAGCGGACAAAAAAAGGTATAAATATTGCAAGGTACTATAGAAATTCTATATCATTAATATGCAGGTTTTAAACAAAACGGTCGAAAAGATTGAAGGAATTGCAGACGGTGACTCAATATGCGTGGAGTGTCAAGTCAAGCCTGCAGAGATATTCCAAATCAACGGCGAGTACTGTCTAGAATGCTGGCAAGACATAACACATACCAATCCTTAGCCCACCAGAAATAGTCTAACTGAATCTCCTATATAATATTGTTATGCCTGTCAGGTAGTTCATTGAGGTATCTGCGCTCTTGGGATTTATTATTTGCCTAGAACTATTACAGACGGGGCTTGGTAATACCTGTCGGAAGATTCTACTGCAAAAGACTGCCACCCTTCATGTGCCGCCCATTAGAATAGCGTGACAAATTGCCTATTCCGTTTGCAAAGTGAAGTGATAATTGGTAACCTTAAAATATTTTTCAAAGGGCTGCCATCTCTTTATGCACGATCGCGCAATATGACTCCAAGAATATAATGCATTGGGTTTGCATCTTTCCTTAAGAAGAACGTCTTCCAAACAGCGATTTTCGAAGCCTATTACCAACTATAGCGCACTGGCTCCATCGTACACGAGCTATACGATCTCCATTGCAAACTGCAATTTCGGCAAACACATCTGGAAGACCAAGAAGACTAACAAGTGGAGGAAGCCGGGAGCCCATAAAGAAGCTTAGTGCAACAATGCAACAGATTAATATCGTTTGTGCACCGGTATTCTGATCGCCCTGAAGATATTCTTATTATCGAAGAGTGCAACCGCAAAGCTTTTCGACACACTCACTTCTTCGTGGCCGCAAGACATTCTTCCAAAGGTTAAAAATATCAAGGTATATGAAATCGAGGCAGACAAGTGCCTGTTGGTTGCTGACAAGATGGTTGCCGTACAAGTAGGGGACATAATAGTGCCCTTCCTAGGCAAGCAGGAAGAGTTGAAGCGATTTCCTTCAGTGACAATAGATGGGGGTGCAGTGAAATTTGTTTGCAAGGGCGCCAAGGTCATGCGACCCGGGATAGTAAATTTCGATTCTTTCAAAAAGGGAGAAATTGTAGCGGTAAAGGATCAGGTGCATGGGAAAGTACTTGCTGTCGGGCTTGCTCTTGAAAACAGTGACGTGGCAAAAGGAATGGCCAAAGGATACGTCATAGACACCATCCACCATATTAGCGACAAGATCTGGGAAGCCTATAAGAAAATATAGAGATTAGGAAGGCTTTACTGTTTCTTCCCTATGGCCACTTTTCGTTATAAACAATATGTCGATACCATCTCCACTTGAAGCATCACGCTGGACCGCAGACCTGATGGCCCGGGAAGCCAATTCTCTAACTTTCTCCTCCGACATATTTGGCTTAAATTCTGCATCCATGATGCCCAGTGCCCCTTCTGCACCAGTGCCTACCGCAGCATAATCATCAGGGAGTACTGAACCAAGTGGGTCTAGTGTATATATTTCTGGTCTTTCATTGATGCCGCCCACAATTACTTGAGTTAGAAGTGGGAAATACCTTCTTTCAAACATAATGACAGACATTAACTTTGCGATTGAGTTTGGAGCAACCTCTCGTCTTGTCTCTAACCTGCGGATCTTGGCCAATGCCTCGACCTGCCTAACAAGTACCTGCATGTCAGCGACCATGCCAGCGCATGCCGCGCCAACGTGGTCCGTTACTGTAAATGTCTTTTTAATATTCTTGTTTACCACGAAGTTCCCGAATGAAACTCTTTTGTCTGCTGCTAATATAACGCCATCATTGTAGGATATACCCACTACTGACGCCCCTGGCATGAATTCTGCAAACGCCATATGCGATGTA
>DATDKS010000155.1:0-16862 GCA_036519825.1 Nitrososphaera sp.
GCTCAGATCTGAAAATGAGATCAATGCTAGAAAGTTAAAAGCGCTTAGCCAAGAAAAGCTAACAGGTATACAGCCGGTCACAAGTGGTAGTGTAACGCTTCTAAAAGGGATATTTGAAAACCTGTCAGATGATCAACTTCAAGAATTTGCAGGTGAAATAATTATCAATCCAAATACTCTAGTCCTTCTTGCGAATATCTCTGATGAAAGAGCAAACATAGTTTTCGCTCGCAATGAAAAAATGGAAGGGATCGACTTGAACAAAATGTTCAAGCAATTTGCTGACGCTGATGGCCGGGGTGGAGGCAAGCCTCACTTTGTGACTGGGATTGTCAAAAAGCAAGCCGTCAGCAGAGTGCTCGACAGCATTGCAAGAGAAATCTTGTGCTAGTAGCATAATTCGATTGCTGCTAGCCACCATACCTATGCTGGTAAGGTTAAATTAACCTCTTCGATATACCCCTGTTTAATTGGGCGAATTGCTGCAGGAAGAAGATCTAAGACATTGGCGAAGAACCCACTATTCCAAGGAAATAGCCCCCTCTGTAGGGGATGGTGAAGTCGTTATCATGGGTTGGGTCGCTAGTATAAGAGATCACGGCAACATCCAGTTTATCATATTAAGGGATATGTATGGTGAGATCCAGATCACAGTAAAGAAGAGTGAATGTAGTGATTCGCTTTTCGAATTGGCCAAAGAGGTCAAGGAGCACAGCTCTATTGGTGTACGCGGAAAAGTGAGGCCACAGGAAAAGGTTCCAAACGGAGCTGAAATAGTACCAATTGAGATCAGGCTATTTTCAATAGCAAAAAAGGCGGCGCCTTTCCTTGTTCAGAGTAGGACGTCAACTGTAGGCATTGATACACGGCTTGACCTTCGTGCAGTTGATCTGCGGCGCAATTATCTTGGATCGATATTTCGCATACGTCAGACCGTGCTCAATTCCGTCCGGGCATTCCTCTCGGAGCATAAATTCATTGAAGTGAACACGCCAAAGATGATAGCCACTGCAACAGAAGGAGGGGCAGCACTTTTTCCAATTTTCTATTATGACAGAGAAGCCTTTCTTGCGCAGAGCCCTCAGTTATACAAAGAACAGTTAACAATGGCATTTGAAAGCGTCTTTGAGATCGGGCCCATTTTTCGCGCAGAGCCCTCCCGCACCAACAGACATTTGTCAGAAGCAATATCAATCGATGTCGAGCGTGCATTTGTTGACTATAATGATGTCATGTCTCTGCTCGAACAGATGATATTAAAAATTGTTGATACAATAAAAGAAAAGAACCAAGATGATCTGGGGTATCTACAGCTTCAGTTACCGTCCATGGATCTACCGTTTTCAAAATACACTTATTCTGACATCATCGGTAGACTGCAGGAGGCTGGCGAGCGCATACAGTGGGGAGACGACATTTCGCCACAGATTATGAAGAGCATACAGCATGAGCACCTCAATGACTTTTACTTCATAATTGACTGGCCAACTTCGACCAAGCCTTTCTATATCAAGCCAAGCGCTGCAGACAACAGGATATGCGAATCCTTTGACTTGATGTGTGGTGGACTTGAAGTCTCATCAGGCAGCACCAGAATAAACCACAAAGATCAGCTGGTGGAGCGCATGACAAAGCAGGGCCTAAAGCATGAGGCATTTGACTACCATCTGCGGGTGTTTGATTACGGGGT
Source organism: Nitrososphaera sp. (assembly GCA_036519825.1). Classification (GTDB taxonomy): domain Archaea; phylum Thermoproteota; class Nitrososphaeria; order Nitrososphaerales; family Nitrososphaeraceae; genus Nitrososphaera. The sequence goes on from DATDKS010000155.1 coordinate 1,691, forward strand.
TCCACCACACGCTGGATTTGGTCTTGGCCTTGAGCGGCTCATAATGGCATTAACAAAAGTCGAAAATATCCGCGACGTTACACTTTATCCAAGGGACATAGATAGGCTGGCGCCATGATAGTATGGTAGTTACAAGAGAAGAAGTAGAGCATCTTGGATGGCTTGCAAAGCTCGAGATGTCTGATGTAGAGCTACAGCGCTATACTTTACAGATAGAAGACATAATCAGCTACTTGAACAAGCTGGACACAATACCACTTGAGGAGGTCAAACCGCTAGCGATTAAAAAGAAATTTTCAGAACTTCGGAAAGATGTTCCAGAGAATTTCGAAGATGCTGTGCTTGGAACAGTATACAGAAAGGACGGCTTTGTGAAAGGTCCAAGGATGGTCTGAATTGCTGCTCTATACTCTTGAGGCCCGGCAGGTCGTCGAAGGTATCAAAAAGAGAGAATTTTCTGCTGAGGAATATATCTCCCAGCTCTTTGAAAGGATTGAAAAAATAGAACCCAAGGTACATGCCTTTGTCACACTTAACAAGGAAGAAGGGCTTGATAGAGCGCTCAGGCTTGATAGAAAGATGCGTGATGGTGAGCAAAGTGGCCCGCTTGCAGGAGTCGCTGTAAGCATTAAGGACAATATTTGCACAAAAGGGATGAAAACTACCTGCGCCTCAAAGATGCTTGAAAGTTATGTACCTGCGTACGATGCAACAGCGATCAAGCGACTGCTGGCTGCCGATGCAATTGTAATCGGCAAGGCAAACCTCGATGAGTTTGCAATGGGTTCTACTACCGAGTTTAGCCGACATGGCCCCACTAGGAACCCTTGGGATACTAGTAGGGTCCCCGGTGGCTCGTCAGGCGGAAGCGCAGCCAGTGTGGCCGCACTTGAATGCACCGCGTCACTTGGTTCAGACACCGGAGGCTCGGTCAGATGCCCCGCCAGTTTTTGCTCCGTAGTTGGGCTCAAACCTACATACGGCCTTGTGAGCAGATTTGGGCTTGTATCCTATGCAAACAGCCTAGAGCAGATAGGACCTGTTGGCAGGACAGTATCAGACGTAGTTTCGATTCTAAATGTGATTGCCGGGTCCGATGAAAACGATCAAACTACGACCAACAGCATCAAACCTACATATTCGCTCAAAGAAAGAAAGGGGTTACGTGCCGGTCTTGTCAAGGAGTTCACTGAAGGTGCAGACCCTGCAGTATCAAACATGATCTACAAAGCCGCAGACACACTGGAGGAGCAGGGCTGCAAGTGCGAACAAGTGTCTCTTCCTTCAGTGCAGTATGCGCTCGCCTCATACTATACAATCGCAACCGCAGAAGCAAGTAGCAATCTCGCACGTTATGATAACATCCGCTACGGTTTTGACATGAACCCTGAAGGCTACGAATGGAACAGCTATTTTGCTAGGGCACGCAGCAACTTCGGCGAGGAGGCAAAGAGGAGGATAATTGTTGGGTCGTACGTGCTCTCTTCAGGATATTACGGCAAGTATTATCTGAAGGCCCACCAGGTGCGATCACTTCTGAGACGTGAGATGGAGACTCTTTTCAAAAGCTATGACGTCTTGATAGGGCCTACAATGCCCATACTTCCCTTCAAAATAGGTGAAAAGATAGACGATCCGCTCAAGATGTATCTTGTCGACATTGATACGGTTGTAGCGAATCTTACTGGAATACCTGCAATGTCGGTTCCTGCCGGCTTTGCTGACGGCTTGCCTGTGGGCTTGCAGGTAATGGCAGACAAATTTGCCGAACAGACTATGCTTGACGTGGCATATTTGTTTGAGCAAGCTGCAAAAGTGCAAAGGAGCCCTGATCTGTGATGGCTACTACAAAGATAGGGCTTGAAATTCATTGCCAGCTCACAGGCACAAAGAGCAAGCTGTTCTGCCGATGCAATTCGGATTATAGGGGAAAAGCTCCAAACGCAAACATCTGCCCTATATGTGCGGGACTGCCTGGAACATTACCCCTTTTGAACCAAAAGACTGTTGAGTTTGCTGCAATGATCACACTTGCACTTGGCTGCAAGTTTCCAGATGAAATAGCATTCTATCGCAAGAACTATTTTTACCCTGATTTGCCTAAGAACTTCCAGCTGACACAGTACAACTCATACAGCATAACGAGCATTGGTGTAGACGGCAAGCTGGAGTACGGTAATGGCAAGGATGCGAGGATACGACGAGTGCAGCTTGAAGAAGATCCTGGCAGACTTGTATATGCGAGCGGTAGCATGGACACTAGCGTTTATGCATTGATAGACTACAACAGAGCGGGCGTCCCACTTGTCGAGATGGTGACAGAGCCGGACTTCGCCGACCCAAAGGATGTACGGGCGTTCCTTGACAAGATAACTTCGATAATAGAGCACCTTGGTGTATGCGACACAAAACTTGAAGGATCCGTGCGCTGCGATGCCAATGTATCGGTAGACGGTGGCAATAAGGTGGAGATAAAGAACATCAGCTCGTTTGCCGATGTAGAAAAGGCATTGCGCTATGAAATCACAAGGCAGAGAACTATGGTATCCCGCGAGATCGAAGTCAGGTCAGAGACGCGGCACTGGGACGATGCAAGAAAAGTAACAAAGGAGTCAAGGACAAAGGAAGAGGAGCAAGACTACCGCTACTTCCCAGAGCCTGACATCCCAATGGTAGTGCTTGGGAGTGAGTTTATTTCATTTATCAAGCAATCGATGCCTGAGCTTCCAGACACCCGCAAGGAGCGTTTTACGTCAAAATATGGCCTGTCAGCCCACATTGCACATGTGCTAATAGGGAAGAAGGAGCTAGCTGACTTTTTCGAATCCACTCTTGTAATATACTTCTCTCCAAAAGAGATAGCCAACTGGATAGTGACTGATCTTATGAGCTTTATAGACGAGCGGCAGAAAAAAGAAGAAGAAGAGGGGCACTCACTGTTTGCAAGCGTCAAGGTGGGACCAGAGCATATTGCCGATCTCACAAGACTGGTAGATCAGGATATGATAAACAGGACCACTGCCAAGCTGATCCTTGGTCAAATAGTAAGGACCGGCGAGATGCCTTCTGCAGTGGCGACAAGGATGCATGCCAGTAGAATTAATGATGTGAGTGTGCTAGCACAGGCAGTTCAGTCAGTCTTCGAGATGGAGAAGACCGCAGTTCAGGATGCAAGACGCAACGCTAATGTTGCAAACTTTTTGCTTGGCAAGGTGATGCAGATCACAAAAGGCAAGGCAGACCCAAAGGTTGCGCTAGAGATGATACAGAAAAAGTTGAAAGAGGAGTAGCTGTTGTCCATGATCCACTGTCCTCCTATTCTTCATCCTAATCATTACCCCCATCGCTGCTTGATCCATCTGATTCATCACTGCTACCCCCATCGCTGCTTGATCCACTTGGTCCTGTGTTATCACTGGCATTGTCTTGGTTAGGTTCATTGGCACTGGCATCAACGGCTTGGCAATTTTGAAGGAGTTTGTTTATCTCCTGTTGCAGATGATTGTTGCCTCCTTCGCTTTCGCTAAAGATGTTCCGGATTACACTGTTAATGACCAGATTCAGCCTGTGTGCATCATCTGCATCAAAGCAGTTATCTTGGTCCACAATATCGGCAAACCTCTGTATGATGATTTCCCGTGAATCTCTTGTAACATTAGCAGTTGGTAAATCGACTTCTAGGTATGCTGTAATGGTAACGTCGTCTTGGCCTAGAACTACCGTTCTTGTTCTGTCTGTAAGTCCATTATCCCATCTCTCAAAATCCACGTTGCCTAAAACAGGTACCGTAACAGTGTATGTAGATCCCACAGTTCCAGTAAATGTTAGCGGAGCGTGTCCTTCGATCAGGGTGGTTCCGTTGGTTGCTTTAATGACAATGTACACTCCTGTAATTGCATCGCCTGAGAGATCTGCCGATCTGATAGTCAGCTCAGCAGTACCTTCTGCTGCTACTCCTCCTCCGTTTGGCAGTGTATCGGCAGCAGGAACGACTCGGAATAATGTGCCATATACAGATGATAGGATATACAGGTATCCTTCAGGGCCGGTCTTGATGTCCGTTATGCCACCAAAGCCTGTACCAAAGATAGCGTCTTCTGCTTCCTCTGGAGTATTTGCTACTGTGTCATCCAGCGCACCTTCAAGGGCAAATGCAGACCTGTTTTCATTCAGCTCAAAGCGGTAAATTACTCCACTGCTAATGTCCCCTACAAACATATCGTTCTCATACTCTTCCCCCAGTGCACTTGAATTGAGGAACTCCAGGGCCGTAGGGTCAACTGGCTCTGTCCATGTAAACTCTGGGTTGCTGTAGTGACTCTCTGGGTTGAGCATCACAAGGCCTGTCAGGCTCTTGTCTGGTGGCACCATTCCTTGCACGTCTTTCCAGCCGCTGTTAAAGCCAGCATCAACTAAGTTGATCTCATCTACAAACGACGGTGCGCCGTTCTCAGTATCCCATAGCATATCTGTCAGGGGATCAAAGTTCATGCCATAGCTGCTGCGCATTCCATATGCGAAGTAGTATTTGCCAAAGGAGTCAGTTCCGATAACCGGCTCAGGAACCTCTCCATTTTTGCCGATCCTCAGTATCCCACTTGTCCCGTCTGCCGCAGAACCGTTTTCAAAATTCTGAACCCTAGTGGCATGACCTCCAACATCGCCTATGATGACATAGACATTGTTATCTGGACCAATAACTACGGATCCACCATTGTAGCGTGGCCCTGGGAGGGCTGGGAGGTCAAGCAAGAGCTTTGGATTCACAAGTTGGTCTCCCTGCAGCTCATACCTGTAGAGGCGATTGCCTGCGGGGGGAACTCCTTGCCTATCATCACCATCAACCCCTCCACCGGATTCAGTGAAATACAAAAAGACATAGGTAGTTGTCTCATTTTCCCTTGAAACCGCAACGCCCCGCATACCTCTTTCGCCGTCATTTGCGACTGCGACGTCAAGTAGTGGCACTGGCTGAAGCTCGCCATCTTCAATCATCATTACTCTGCCATTGTCTTTTTCAAGCACCAGTATAGTGTCTTTATCTAAGAAAGCCATCGTGGTTGGTGCTGCCAGTCCGCTGGCAACTTGCTCAACTTTAAGATTGGTGTCATTTACAGAGAGTGTTCCGCCAGTAATCTCGGCTTCTTGAGCAACTGCAAAATTATATCCTGATGAAAATAAAAGTGTCAATGTTATGCCTATTGAAAGAATTGGATTTGGCATATACTCCGCTACTGCACATACACTCTAATAATAATTATTTGTCGATTAAATCTCTGCTAGAGAGTTCTTAATGACCGTTATAACGCTTTTTTGCTTCCTACGAGGATGAGGAGGAGAGCACACACATTGCCCTACTGCTGCCAACATATTCGGACTTGCTACAGCAGTTGTTGGTAATACCTTCAAAAAATTTTTCTATCCTTCTATATACGAAAGCTTTTGGCCTTGCTGATATTTGGGTCTTGACTGGCACTCAGGTGCAGAGTTTCGACTGTTATTCTAGCTTCCACCTATGTAAGCAAATATAATAACTTCTTGCCTAAGCTCGTTATTCTTATATTATATCGGTTTGCTTACGCGTCTCATTTTTACGTTTGTGCTGTCAAAGCCCCCGTACAGTAATCTTTGTCGCTTATTCCTTCATTGCATTTCCTCATCATTGTCATTTTCTAGCGAAAGAGAGAGAATTGGTGCAGTAGCGCAGGCGGGTTGGCTCTGGTCCATCGTCAAATACATGTCCCAAATGTGCGCCACACTTCGCACACATGATCTCAGTTCTTATCATACCGTACTTTTGTGTCCCTCTCTTCTTTCACACCTCATTCATTTATTGGCGTCCAGAAGCTTGGCCAGCCAGTGCCAGAATTGAATTTGGTATCGGAGGTGAGTAGGCTGTAGCCGCAGTAGACACACTCGTAGATGCCCTTATCTTTGCATTCGTAATACTGACCTGAAAACGGAGGTTCGGCCCATGTTCCAACACATTTCGTACTACTCAGGCGTCAAGTGCTTTTTGTAATTAGGATTGTCTACCATACAACAAGAAATTTTATTTGTGTACTTCCCTTATTTTAGTCGTTTCCCTTTTTTAGCTGCAGCGATCCCCTTTAGATGCTCTACAACTATAGGCAGAAATGCGCCCACGTCAGTTACAATGCCAATTGCCTGAGCGGTTCCTCTATCGATGAGCTTGGTTACCACAGGCTGGCTAATGTCGACTGCCACTACCTTGACTGAGGCAGATAGCATGTTTCCTACTGCGATAGAATGTAACATGGTGGATAACATCAGCACCATCTTGGCCCCTTTAATCACTTCCTTGTACTTACGTTGTGCCTCAACAACGTCTGTGACTACGTCAGGCAGAGGACCGTCGTCACGTATAGAGCCGGCAAGTACAAAAGGTACATTGTTCTTTATACATTCATACATCACTCCACTTTTCAGGAGCTTTTTTTCAACCAGCGCATTGATTCCTCCAGCTTTGAAAACCTCGTTGATGGCTTGCATATGGTTGCGGTGTCCTCTGACTGCAAGTGTGCCGTCCTTGACGCGCATGCCAAGCGAAGTACCAAGCAACGCATTTTCAACATCATGCACCGCCAGCGCGTTGCCTGCAAGCAGGCCGTCAACGTAGCCCATCCTGATCAATGAGGCGAGTGCTTCAACTGCACCAGAGTGCACAAGCACCGGTCCAGACACTACAATTATCTTGCCGCCATCCTTCCTAGTGCTATAAATATCGTTTGCAACTTTACGGGCAATGTGTTGTGTGGGGCGCTCGCTAGAACTTGCGCTGCTCATGAACTGGAAAATGTCAATGCCTTCGCGGGGGCGCTCCTGTGGGATTATCTTAACGCCCTGCTCACCTACAACTATCATGTCACCTTTGACAATGTCGCGCACCATCTTACACTCGGCTGTCTTGCGACGGATGTCTACCGCAATGCACTTGTCCATCATCATGTTATGTACGACTATCCACTGGCTGCCATGGTAAACTTGTGTTGTGTTGTTTGTGGTGCTATAAAAGTCGTCAGGCATCACCATGTCATTTGGAGCAGGCTCTAGCTTCACTTCCCGCACTGATACAGGCTGAGCACCTTCTCTGTATACCTGTTCAAGTATGCTTTCAAGGTGTTCTTTACTTTTCCCCTTTATCAATAGCCGGGCATAACTTGGATCGCTCTTTCTCTTGCCTACGGTGAACTCGAGCACTTGAAAGTCGCCCCGAAGATCCATGATGCCATCAAATATTCTCGTCAGTATCATCGAATCGATAAGATGTCCCCTTGTCTCTATTTCCTGCTCGAATCTATCTGCCAAGGTTATGCTCATAAGCTTACTTCGATATAAAAGCCATATCCGAGTGTCTAGTTTTGTCATGGCAATTATTATTTGATCGATCTATTGTGTGTAGTAAAAGAGTAATCACATTTCAATGGTTATGATTATCATAGCAGCAGGCATTATTGTTTTTATGCGTGTATGCTTGAACAGAGCAAATCTTGCCTTCTCATCCTAGATAGGTTTTGTGTTGTGTTAATCCTTTTTAAAGTGCAAGGACCGATAGTTAATTCTCCAGTCAACTGCATTTCTTGCAATCAGCTCATAATATTCATTTTATAGGTTTGGTTGAACTCTGAATTACTTCTTTATTGATAGGCACCCTTAACCTCGCTTACTCTTTAAACAGTGTTAGTATGAGAATAGACAGAGGCTACTACAATTGGTATGATGAAAGGTACTAGATAGGGAGTGACAGCTTCCCAAAGTATTCTTGCATGTTTTGCTCCGCCTTTATCTTGGTGATCATCTCATTTTTTACTTCTTCTGAAAACCATTGTGCAATTGATTTTGCAATGCCCTTGCGGTCACAAAAGGCAATCATGTAGCCTTCGTCCTCCTTGACCACGGCATAAAGCATCTCTTCTCCTACAGGCTCCCAGATGTTGCTCTTATTGTCTTTGAGGGCAAGAGCAGGCATGGCATGGCCTGCATAGTGTGTCAACAATTCTTGTGCAGCTTTTACACGTTTTTCTCCTATCTTAAGAGCCATGAAATACTGCATGCACTATTTCTTGGCCGATGCAGGTCTTAAAGATTTTAGCACTTCACTTACAATGTCGCCTGCGTCACCAACGATTGTCTTTGCGGATTCAAAGAAAGGCGCCAGCAACTCGTCCGCGTATCCCTGTTTTGCATAGTGATGAGCCTGCAGTGCCATTTCCAGCTTATCTATTCTGTGTACAAATTTAGCAATCTCGGTCCTATTATGCAGATATTCAAGCCAGATCTCTCCATACTCTTCTCTTATCCCTTTGGGAAGACCTGATAGGATGAGTCTCATTGCCTTTTTCTCTTTGGCTAATTTTTGCCGAGGAGTCACATCACCAGGCATGTAGTCGCCTACTATTGCCTCTGCAAGATCATGCATGAGGACCATCTTGATTACCTTATGCGTATCCAGGCCCTTCATGTCTGACAAGAGCATGGCAATGGTTGCCATTGAAAATGTATGGTCTGCGACTGACTCCGAGTCTTCAACTTGTACCTTTAAGACCCAGCCGGCGCGTCTGATAGATTTAAGCTCCAAAACTGAATGAAAAAAAAGAGACAGGTCATCTACTACTACCATTTTCTCGTGTCGCCTTGAAGAAGGCCTGAGCCATGATGTATCCTGTCTATATGTTTTGAAAGCTCTTCATTGTTGTCAAACTTTGATGCGCAGTAGGGGCAACTGACACTATCCTTTTCACTAGCCATGCTTAATGCATGAGAATGGGACACCTGACTTTAAAGCTAATTGTCTTGAGCTGCTACCTCATTACTACTGATAGACGCATTATTATCGGATGCTATCCCTGCAGCAGTGTCAACTACATGCGGCAACAGGTCGACAAAATATACAAGCACAGTTGTCGTCACGGCCATCACCAAAGTGATGGCCAATATTATCAGTACATTATAGATTTGGCCCACGGCCTATAACTTGGCAATCAAGCTTTAGACATTTTAATGTTAGTCTTTCATTGCAATTGCTGACAGAATAGTGAAAAATCACTTTCTCCAAGGAATGTCTTGTATACCCAGCCGCTTGTTGGCAAGCCGAGCTGTTACAAAGAGAAGATCCGATAGTCTATTGAGGTAGATTACTATTGCAGGATTTATTGGCCCTCTCTTTGAGAGCGAAACCACAGCTCTCTCTGTCCTGCGTGCAACTCCTCTACTAAGATGCAAAAGTGACGCTTCTTGGCTACCTCCCGGCAGGATAAAAAATGTGATCGATTCAAGCTCCGACTCGATCCTGTCGATGATTGGCTCTAGCGCAGACGCCATTTTTTCGCTAATGCGAGGCGTCTTGCCACTGGCTTCTGGCCAGGAAGGGTCTGCAAGATCTGAGCCGAGAACAAAAAGGTCATTCTGCACTTGCTCCAAGATACCTGCTATATCTGAAAGTAGATCCTGTTTTGATCGTAGAAATGAAATCGCAAGACCGATACTAGAATTCAACTCATCAACTTCTCCGTAAGCGATTATACGCGGATCTGCCTTGTTCACATGCTTGCCACCTATAAGCCCCGTCTCGCCCTTGTCGCCTGTCTTGGTGTAGATCTTCATCTCTTTACAGCAAACAGGAGACAATTTAAGAATATATCTATTGGATAGAAAAAGGTAACCATTGAATTAAAATAGCGCCTACAAAAATTTTATGTATTCATGAAAAGGATAGCCGTAGTGGATGATGAACCTGACATTACGAATGTCCTTAAGAAGGGGCTTGAGCGCAATGGCTTCACAGTCGATACTTTTAACGATCCACAGGCTGCCCTTGCAAGCTTCCAACCTAAGCATTATGACCTTGTGATAATTGATATCCGAATGCCTACGATAAACGGCTTTGACCTATACAGACAGTTGAAGAAAAGTGACACCGATGTTAAGGTCTGCTTTCTAACCGCGTTTCAGATCTATTATGAAGAGTTCAGGATGCTGTTCCCCAAAATAGATGTCAAGGCATTCATCAGAAAGCCTGTCAGCATGTCAAATCTAGTCAATCAGATAAATACAGCTATCGCATCGAAATAGTCGTAGACTCGTAGCGCTCCTTAAGATATTTTACAAGTCTTATTGCATCCATTTCCTTGAGGCTCTTTCTGTTTGACCTAATATAACTGCCAAAAGAGTTGATCTCGCTTTCAAGCATAGGATACTTGCTCCTTGCTTCCTCTAGAATGTACATATATTTTCGGTGAGGAAAGTAAATTTCTTTTGCCAGTTTGACAAGCAGACTTTTTGCCTTTTCGCTGATGAGTCCCTTTTTGTGCGCAAGGTAGAGGTTATACCGTATATCTATCATAGCCTCAGATTGTAGTTGGTAGTCACTCTCTGAAGCAAATGTGACTGCTACTTCGTCGTCTGCGTTAAGCTTGCCCGTCTTGTATAGTTGGAATATCTTGCCGATTCCTACCATACCAAACTTTTCAAGCTCGACTGCCCTCAATGCGCCTAGGCTTGCCGCACCGGCCAAATGCACACCCTTCTTCCTTGCCAGATGGTACACTTCAATCGGAGTAGGTGGATAGTCCTGCAGGAACACACCGTCGACAAAGCCAACAGCCAACCCTACTACATCAAAATCTGCAGCCAGCCGTAAAAAGTCGCCTTTTCTTGCAGGTGCTCTGTAGTCTGCGTCAAAGATTTTCCTTGCCTTTTCATGGCTCAGCGATGGTCCTAGAAATATTATTGGCTTGCCCATTGTTTAAAACACGCCCTTGCCCGCATGCCCATAACTGACTTTGTTATCTTGAAGGTCTCAAGTCCTGGCACTATTGCTCTGACCACTGGAATTCCAATGTCGGGATTTGTGAGGTCGACGATTATTGCCTGATCCAACTCTACACTCTTTAGCCTTAAGAGGATCAGATTGATATCATCGAGAATATCTTCGTTAAAGAATGTCTGTACTTCTGGGAATTTGATCTTTTTTGTTGAGGGCATGAACTGCCAGGCACGTCTATCATCCGTATTCTGATCGCTATACTTGATCTTCCGCAGGTCATCTCTTGCGCCCTGGATGTTTGCAGCCCTTGTCTGTGATACTTCAGTGATTGCGCGGAGGAGTGCTATCCTCGCATCAGGATGTGTCCCATGTCCCTCTGCCAGGTAGCCGTAGTCGTGGCTGATCCACTCTACACTGCTTGCATTAAATGTTGGAATGCCTATGTCGGAGGTAATATCCTTTACCGTCAGCGAAATGCCGGCCTGTTTGAACTTTTCAACCAAGTTCTTGACAGGCCCAAAGTCAATTTCTGAAACATCAACGTCAGGAAATATGCTCGGGTCATCGACATACCTGTCGGCTAGAATGGGGGACACTGAAAATGCTGCAGCATTCAAGGAATGTATAATTGTGCGCAATATGTGGAAGGGGATAGCGCTTGCCCGGAGGTCGGCCAGGCTCATTGCGTCCCGCTCTATTACCTCGCACAGCGCATGACATACTGCCTCTTCCATTACATTGCCGGATGCGAGTCCATTTGTATGAAAGTATGCAAATGGATTGACAGCCGGCGGAGGGGGAGTGTATCGAAACAACGCGATGGATGCAGGCACCATTATTTCCTCGCCACTTACAAGGTCATAGCCCTGTAGCCAATCCATCATCATGTCTGTGCGGTAAACAAACCTTAATGGCTCTACTATCCTATCAGGATGCAACACCTTAGAGGTCTTAGACAGCTCAGAATAGCTTGACCTGACAAATTTGCCCGTCCAACCTGACGGCAGTGAAGAATAACGTTCGATACTTTCCATCAATGCGCTTGCCATTGCATGCTCCTTTGTCGGGCCCTTGCCGCTGTAGACCCAGATATAGTCCTCAGTGCCAGGTACCACTGCAGAATAATTTGGGATACGCAGTACGTCCATATCAGTAATGTCGGCAAGTCTGGTGACGCCTATCTTTTTTGATATAGGGATCACCTTCTTCAAAGTCTCTTGGGCTGGCTTAATTCTCGACGTGCCATTGACCGTCCACTTTTTCCTGCTGTGCAGCTGCACTACTTAGAAGGCCTTGCTGAAGTTCATATCAAGCTTTCTAGACCCTCACCCATACTACCTAGTAATTCATGAGTGAACCAAAAAACTAAGATATTCCTCCATCAACAAACTCAAATACTTTCTAGCAAGACCTGTAAACCAAGAACTTCTCAAAAAGTATTGTGTAGATTTCTATTATTTTTTATGCCATAATGGTCAATGGTCAGCTATTAAGCCAGCCAAGTTCATGTTCCTAATGCTGGCTGGAGATGTTCATGCCTTCTTCTTTGGAAAGTCTTCTAGCTCACTGTGCTTGCACCGAAGGCAGACCCTGGGCTCAACCTCTGTTAGGTAATTGATATAGAAACATTTTACGCACTGCAACCGTGTCATCCTGCCCAGAAGCTTCAGCTCGTTGCTGTCCTGTCTCACAACCCTTCGTGCAGTCAGGATTTCAATCACAGAGGTCATTATGTCTGATAACTGGTCAGGGTCGGAGTTTCTGTATCGCAGGTACAGGTTCGCCATTTCCTGTGGCAGTAATTCTCTTCTAAATGAGGTATTGCCAGCGTTTGATTGCCTGAATAGGTGGTCACGCAGGTACCACTCTAGCTCCCTGATTGCAGGATCAGCTGACACGCTACAAAAACAATGTAGAATTTAATATTTAAACAATAGTTATAGTGCCTATTGTGAATGGAATTTTTATAACTAACTAACCCCAACGCAGGCTTTTACTTACAGGACAAACAAGACTACATATCCTTGTAGTCGCTGGCGGCGGTATACTCAAAAGGGTGTTAGAGCAAGTTGGGCCAGAATGCAAGCGTAAAAGCTGTATCCAAAATATGATCTCATAATATCATGCGTCAGAGTTTGAAGTGGGGAATACCTGTATCAATTTTCTTGCATCAAGTGAACGCTAAAAAGAAGATCCTCCCATTTCTATCTCGAGACTAATATCCAAACAAAGCTTCTACGTGACAAGATGAGAATATCAACTAGCAGAGTTTTGTTGCCCAATTGACAATTAAATACTTGCGGCTCGTGTACCTGCTTGTAGATGCCAAGCAAAAGGACAAATTATCACCGAGAGCATGGCGCAGAGGGCGACGACTTGGTAGAGCCAAAAAAGATAACTGGCAAGGAGTTAAATGAAATTGAAGAGCTGAGTGCCAGGCTCACAACTCTTATAGAGATGCTGGATGAAAAACGCATACTCAACTTGAAAGAGTACAACAGGATGGTCGCCATGCGTCTTCACGAGATATCTAAGGCCGACGCTTTTGAAGAGCTAGATAAAGAGCTATGATGAAAGCTTTCCTACAGGCAGTATTTTTTGGGATTCTATTCTGGCTGGGCTAAGGACAGAGTTAACAACAACATAAAGGTTCTTTGAACTAAATACTTGGCAGGAAAAAAGCTGTATATGAAAAGCGGATCAATCAAGTTAGTGCTGATGCCCTGAAATTTAAATCGCCCTCAAGCAGAAAAAGCCTGGCCGTATGATTGCTAGTTCTTGAATTTTCTCTAACATATTCCGTCAGGAAGTGCTTTGCCACACCTATTTTCATAATATTCATTCATTGATATGTGAATTGGTATCCCGTCAGCATTGCTAACATCAACAGCTTGGTTGAGGATATTGTTTGATGATATCGTATTATTAAAGCTACTTACATCTAAGAATATCCCAATATTGCCATTTCCAATTAAACTGTTAGCACCTATTATGAAATAATTAGAATCCATAAGCACAATTCCTTCATTAGTATTTTGTGATAGCTGATTACTTAGGATCAAAGAGTCCTTGCTTGATTGGGATGCTATGCCAATTATATTTTGTTCAATAAAGCTTCTATAGATTGTAATTTCATCTGAGGCTTTTAACGATAGGCCTATATTATTATCTGTTAACTTAAGGTCTAATACATAGCCTCCTTCACTTCCTGCAAATTCAATTGCTTTGTCAAAACCACTAATAACACCAGGTCCTCTAATTGTAATATTTTTTTGATCTGGAACCAGTATTCCGATCTCTTCTACTTCTGGGATTCTCGATGTGTCTGTGCTATTCACCAAAGATAATTTGTGATTATTGAGGTTTATGGCTATTCCATCTGCGCCTACGATCATTCCAACTCCGGGACATTCAATATCTTTTAGCAATATGACATCTCTAGTTATTAGCTGACCACAAGATGCAATAGTTGTCGGATTATTTTTAGGATTCACAAAAATATTTGGATTGGTATCGACAGCAACCTCGTTATTCTTCTTGTTTTCTTCCCCCTTGTGAGGATCGCGATTATTGGCATTAGCATTGTTCTTGTCATTATTATTTGTAATACTATTGGCAGTAGCTGTGGTAAAAGTAGGATTGTTCTTGTCATTATTATTTGTAATACTATTGGCAGTAGCTGTGGTAAAAGTAGCATTAGCATTGTTTTCTTTGCTATTTGTGACGGCGATGATCCGATGCTCTATAGGATTCAGAATGCCAAGTCCGAAATAAGCTTTACCTTTTACATCTGTGCTTGCAATTAATTGGCCATCCTCCTGTAAGTTTGCTTCTTTTAGAACTGGTGTTTCTTCCTGTTGCCCCTTAGTAATTAGCACCACTAATGTGAATGAAAATGCAACTAATACCGCTAATATAACCGCAAGCATAGGTGTCCTATGCCTGACCAGTCGTTGCATACTCCCGAAGAAAATATACTTTTAGGGGGATATATGAAATGGGTATTTTCATTCCTACGATATTTCTTTCATAAAATTAAGGATACTTCTATACACACAAATGACGCACCGATGAGATAGAAATGATAAGCAATGAGGTCTTATGATGATTTTATCTAATCTATCCACCGAGATCGTAGGTTAATCATGTTTGGCTGCTCTCATTAAGCAGAAAATTTTCTGTATGCCTACTTTGTTGTTGGCTGAGTTATAATTGAAGGATCAGGCTTGGCATGCATTGGAAGTGGCCAAACATTTGTTTAATTTCTAATACTAGTGAGAAGCAGCATCAAAAACAATATTCAGAATTTTCTTACCAATGTATAACTGCCACATCGCATTTCACTTCATCCCTATACCCTCAAGATTTCCCTTCTTTCTCTTTATC
>DATDKS010000156.1:0-3155 GCA_036519825.1 Nitrososphaera sp.
TCTTATGTCCATGGCGTAGAATAAAATGCCAGAAAACCTTAAAGCTAAGTGGTCCTAACCCGAATTGATAGAATCCACTTAATGAACCGATATTGTTCTGGATTCCCCCGAACCCGCGTCAATTTTGATAATGCTCTGCACAAGATATGTATCAAGCAATATCGACATCAAAGAGGCAAGTAATATTAAAGAGGGGTACACAAAAGGCTGTTGACAGATCTGTATTATAGGGCGATAGTTACAAGTTGTTTTATAAAGGCTAACGACGCTGGTTGTTCGGATTATCTTTTTTCATTTGTCGTCCTCGAGAGCAGAGGGCAGTGTCGGCATGCTAAATGTAAACACGGCTCCTCTGCCATTGCTATTGTTTTCAGCCCATATTTTACCCCCGTGTGCTTCGACGACATTCTTTGCGATAAAAAGTCCAAGTCCTGTGCCTTTTTCTGATTTGGTGGTAAACTTGGTGAAAAGATTGGGATAAATTTCTGGAGCAATCCCGCCACCCGTGTCCCTGACACTGACTATCGCCTGACCATCTTTTTCATCCAAAACAACTACAATTCCGCCTTCTTGAGTAAATTTGATAGCATTGCTGAGCAGGTTCGATATAACCTCCAAAATTCTTTCCTTATCTCCTTCAATCATGACAGAAGCTTTCTTGACTTTAGATTCGAAGCTAATCTGTATCTCTTTGTCGCTTATGGTAGCGCGTATGTCGTTTATCACATTTTCAATCATTCGCATGAGATCGAATTTTTCTTTGCTTAACTCTAGAGACTTGTCGTTTTCAATTCGTGAAACGTCAAGCAGATTGCTGGCAAGTTTCTCAAGCCTTTTGGCGTTCCTATTTATGACATCTACCATTGGGACGATCTTTTCTATAGATAATGACAAAGAGGAGGACTTATTGAGTGAATCAGATCGAGTCGGAATGCTGCTGGTATTCTGCAGTTGCTTGTAAAGAACCTCCTCTTCCTTTCTACCTTGCAATTGTTTAGCAAGATTCAATATTCCTTCTCGTATTATCTGTGATAATCCAACAATTGGCTGTATTGGGGTGCGAAGTTCATGAGCTGCTATATTGATAAATTCCCGCTGCGCTCGCTCTTGAGCTTCTAGTCGTTCGTTTGCTGCTTCAAGCTTGCTAGTTCTTTCCTTGACCGTCCGCTCGAGTTCGAAGTTCCATCTCACGATCATCAAGGCAATAGCAACCGCAACAGCGCCTATGGCTGCTGGCATAATAGCGCTCAAGTTTCTTTGCTGCTCTATCAAGAGCACAATATCAGAAGCAAAAGCCTTTGGCAAAGTGAGATACACACTCATTGCATGTTGTCTATCACCCGTACCTAAGTCAAACATAACAGGATTGTATGTAAGAATAAGCGGAACTCCTGATGATGAATATTCTGTACTGCCAGAATTCCCAGCGATGGAATCTCGCATGATAGCATTGAATGTATCTTTCTGGTCTGCAGGTAGATAGTTGGCAAATAGCAAGGTTTGAACTTCGTTGCTAAAATAGTTCTGTCCCAGTAGAGCCTTATTTTGGGTGTAAAGGATAGTGCCATCCCTATCCATTAGGCTCACAGCTATGTCCTGGCTGTTTGGTGGAAGCTGATCGGTGACAGAACTCTGAAGCGACATTAGGTTCATTGACGCAACCAGGACTCCTTTGAACATGCCACCGCCGCTGCCGTTATTAGCTATTATGGGATAGGAAATGTAAATCCGGGGGATCCCATCAACTGAATCCCGAAGTGTGCTAAAATAAGGTTGGTGAGTGTCTCGGGGCTCAATAAAATAGGGTCTATCAGTCCTATCACCTCCATAATATTGGTTGTAGACTTTTTGATCTACAAAAGCGCCGGACCATTGCAGCTTGCCCGTCTCATCAATCCAGAAATAAGTATCCGTAAATCCCTCCGTAGAATTCTCAGCAGTGTTGACTAAGACGCGAGCCTGAGGATATTCGCCAAGCTGTACCAATGGGGCATTTGCCAGTATTTCCAAATTGGTCCTGACCGTGTCGAGCCTGTTTTCTAGTGATTTAGACAGATCGTAGGCTTGCATTCTACCGTTTTCTTTCAGATTTTGAGTAGCGGCTATTGCAATCTTTTCTGAAGTCAAAATTGAATACTGGTATGATAGCAAAGATAGTCCGGTTGCAACCGCTGCGATAATAATCAATGGAACAAACGTTCGAAAGGAATAGGCACTGTAAAGTCCCTCCTGCGACAAATCGGGTCGTCTGTCTGACCGCGTTCCATTGGTCATTTGACGAACATCTGTACATATAAGCAAATACTTGAGTCTTCTGGTAGGAACTTTATTTATCTACATGTTTAAAAGACACTGGAACTCAATCGCACTCTAACCCTAGCGTCTCGTACCTATCAATATGTAATATTACTAGTAAGGACGCCAGTGTGCCTTGAATATATTCACTAAAGCATGGTGGGATATATGAAATTTGAGATAGAGTCGCTCCTCAGTTTTGGTCTCTTTCGGATTCGTCTTAATTTTCAGCTGCATCCCACCGAACCCGAGAATTTCATTTCACTTTTCGCGTTGTCAAAGTTATTTACCGACCATGACCTGGATAATAGATGATGTCAGCTTCTCCATAAAAAAGCAAGAACTAACGCTCACTCTCACAACTGCGGAGATGGCACATTCCTTTCTCTTTTGATTACGTGAGTTGGCCCTTAATTTCTGCAGATATTATCGTGAAATTAATCACAAAAATAAAAACAATAATTATAGCTTCTTGACTTTGATTTCTATCAGTACTTCTTCCAAATACTGTTTGATATCATTCTCACTAAGCGATGGCTCAACACCAGTCTCCTCCGTCATGATATCTGAATTCCTCTTTGCTATTGTTAGGACCCTTTTCTGCATTTCTTGTTCCATTTGGGCCGTACCAATGCTTTGAAGGAATTTGCTTTGATCTATCGCAGATTTTCGAATTGATTGACGCAAGTTAGAGTCTTGCGATACAGTAATGGCAGACGAATACAGACATGTGTATATCAGGTAACATGCTAATCCAGTAAAAGATACCGAAGCAAGTCCAAACGAAGGATAAGCAAGCTGAGTAACTGCTGCAGAGCCAGCGACGTAGAACAAGACGAAGCCACACGTTGCGATTATCA
>DATDKS010000157.1:0-43978 GCA_036519825.1 Nitrososphaera sp.
CAGTCTTTGTAACCCATCTCTTTTCAATGACGGTATTACTTGTGACTGATTCTTTTGATATAGAAGGCTTCTCTTCAACAACTGCAATTGTGTGCAGTGTCGTTGGAGTAAATGACATTGAAGAAGGCGATGGCGGGGAAGATTCTGACGAAGAAGTATTATTCTGAGATGAGCTGTTGTAGTTGTAGCTAGCTGACATTTCTATACGTATAGTATTGTAGATTATGCATTATAAGAATATCAGATAGACCTCGCCATAGTTGTAATAAAAAAAGCTGCCTAAACTACTCCTGCGGATTTCTGCCAGTCTATTATCAGTGCGGGAACCAATCCTACCGCGTTCCAGTAAATGAGGAATCTGCCAAAGTTGATCCTATTGGCAGCAAAGAATGCAGCTCTTATCGATAAGGTGGTATACTCACAAGCGGGAGTCACATTGAACAAAGCCAATTCATGCGATAATTATATTCAAGTACTTTTGGCTTGCCGTTTATCGGTCCGCCACAATACTCACATTGCATCTTTACCTTCATATTCTTCTCTAGTTTTACGTAGAAGTGTTTCTTTTGTTCTTCAAGCTGTTTCATGGTTTCTTCCCCAAAGAACTGGCTTTTCTTCTCTCTATCAACTTTGGATAAATCGATCTCTGCTTTGACTGACTTGATAAGCCCCATATTCACGAGGCGCTCATATCTGCTTTTGACAGTAGGCGTACTTACCTTTATTTCACGAGAAATGGCGCGGAAGGACTTTCTGCCGTCTTCAATTAATGATTTCAGGATTGCAACGTCAGTGCTGTCAAGGTCTACAGGCAATGAGCTGCAATATACTCAATGCTAATGTGATTTAATTATTGTTTATTTTCAAAAAGATAAGAAAATGTCCCGAGTGGGTTTTGATCCAACAACAACTACTTTTTTCTAGAAGCCGTCAAGTAGCAGAGGAAGAAGCCTCGCTGGGCGCATACACACTTTTCAGCTCTTCTTTGTCAGAGTAAACCTGCTGTTCCACCTTTGGTTTTTTTGCGGCGGCAACATATCGTGGTTTGTACCGTCCAAGCAGTATAGAGTTTCCTACCACTGTTACCGAGCTCAGAGCCATAGCTACCCCAGCAAGTATAGGCAGCCATCCAAACACACTTAGTCCAAGGAAAGGCACCAAAGCGCCTCCTGCTATAGGTATCAAGCCGGTATTGTATGCAAACGCCCAAAACAGGTTCTGCTTTATCTTCGATACAGTCTTTTTGCCCAATTCCAGAGCGGTCGCTACGTCCCTTACATCACCTTTGATCAGAATTATCCCTCCAGTTTCCTTTGCTACATCAGTTCCAGAGCCTATCGCAATCCCCAAATCTGCACGTGCTAGCGCAGGTGCATCATTTATGCCGTCTCCCACCATCGCCACGACTCTACCCTCCTCTTCCGACTTGAGCCTTACAATCATCTCTTCTTTCTGCTGCGGTAACACTTGTGCAATTACTTTATCAATTCCAAGCTTGGATGCAATTGCCTTGGCAGTCCTTTCATTGTCGCCTGTCAGCATCATCACTTCAATTCCCATTTTGTTCTTAAGTGAGTCGACCGCCTCACTTGCACTTTCTTTGACCGTATCTGCCATTGCGATTATTCCAGATAGCCTACTATCAATTGATACAAGCGTGGCTGTCTTGCCTTCCTGTTCAAGCCTTGGTAGGATTGAATCGACATGGGTGCCGTCAACCACCTCGATCCCGTTTTCATCCATCATCTTTCTGTTCCCAATTAGGATTCTGTGACCTGCATAGGTAGCCCTGAGCCCACGACCTGGCACAGCTTCAAATGACTCAGGGTTTGATACGGGTAGACCCGCCTCTTTTGCCTTCCTGACTACCGCTTGTCCTAGTGGATGCTCAGAACCTGATTCTGCAATTGCTGCGAGCCTCAATAGCTCGTTTTCGCCAATGCCTCCTGACAGGTCTATGATGTCTGTGACAGATGGCTTGCCTTCTGTCAAGGTACCTGTCTTGTCAAAGACTACAGTGTTTATCTTTCTTGCAATTTCCAGATACTCACCACCTTTGAATAGTATGCCGTTCTCTGCACCCTTGCCAGCCCCCATCATTAGCGCTGCAGGAGTGGCGATGCCAAGAGCACAAGGGCACGCTATGATTATCACTGATACGAACGCAAGGAGTGAGTATGTCAAACCTGCACCTCCTACTAAATACCATCCAAGCCCTGCGCTAACTGCCACCACAATTACAGCCGGCACAAAGTACTTTGCAACTTGGTCTACTATCCTCTGCATAGGTGCCTTGCCCATTCTTGCATTTTCTACAAGCGTAATTATCTGAGACAGTACAGTATCTTGACCCACTTTGGTGGCTCTGACTGTAAGAAGCCCACTCTGGTTGATTGTAGCACCTATAACTTCGCTTCCCTTCGACTTATCCACAGGGATGCTCTCACCCGTGATTGCAGACTCATCTACTGAAGATGCTCCATCGATTACAATACCATCGACAGGCACACGCTCACCGGGTCTAATGACTAACAGATCTCCTTCCTGGACCTGCTCGACAGGAATTTCTTCCTCTCTGTTACCTTCACGTATCACTTTAGCCATCCTAGGCTGGAGATCCATCAGTTTCCTTACTGCACTTGATGCCTTCTCCTTTGTCCTAATCTCTAGCAGTCTTCCCACTAGGATTAATGTGATTATGATTGCTGCAGTTTCAAAATATACTGATGTAAAGGGAAAGTAGCCTGGTGCAATTGTAACAGCTGTACTGTAGACATATGCTGCAGTAGTTCCTAGTGCTATTAGCGTATCCATGTTAGACGCTCTAGCCTTTATTCCATCCCACATACCTCTGTAGAAGCGCCAGCCGATCCAGAACTGAATTGGTGTTGCTAGCGCTAGCATAACATAACTACTGGTCTCCATCGGAAGGGGAATTAACCCTTCAAACTGAGAAGGAAACATGTGGAGCAGCGTCAATATTACAATAGGAATTGTAAGGGCAATGCTTATTGCAACATGTTTCTTCAGCTTTCGTAATTCTCTTTCCGGCTCTGTAAATTCATTGAGACATTGTGTGCTACAGAAATAATATTTTCTTCCATCCACTATCTGCTGGATTGACTCTGGCTTTTCTTCCACAAACATGCCACAGACAGGATCAGTTGCCATATGGCTAACCTTTGCACCTTCTATTATATATTGACCCAGCTTTACAATTGTAAAGAAACAAAAAATCCATTCCGTATTAAAGTGATAATATTATTGTCGTCTTTGGGTGTTCAGGTACCAGCCCCAGGCACTCAAAGACGACAATTGCAAATACTAAACGCCTGCTCCACAACTAGGAAATCATGGAGACATATGCATTCAATCAATTATGGTAATAGCCATCTGATAAAGATACCTAAACGGGAGGAGGAAGAGGAAGGAGAGAAGGAGTTTGGTGGATATAGTAGTCATCCTGTGTTATACCAAAAGACAGAAAGAAAAAGCAGGATTTTACTTGACCTTTGCCACTCCTATTCCTGCTGTGTTCTTATGCCCCTTGCAATACCAAGCCCCAATATGATTAACCCGATGATTAATCCAAGTATGGGACCCAGGAATGCAACTGATCCCATTCAAAGCATAGGACACTCATATTGAGGTCAGTTTATTTGCAGAAGTGAACAGAATCCTTATGCGTATAAGAAGCAGGTTCGCTTTATACTTTCAAGAAGAATCCCCTTTCCCTCGTTTATTTTGAGGACACTAGATGAAGGTTTAGAGCCGATTGTAGAGGACTCTTGTGAAAGTTGGAACAATTGGCTATACTCATGCATTCGATCTCTGCTCTTTCTTTCTCTCCCTATGCTTTCAGTGCACAGGGATCGTCTCTTAGTCATGTCTGGCAACTCGATCCACCAGTTTTGAGATTTATATTGATTTTGTCTCCTCTCTAACCGTCAGTAACAGCTTAAGCAGAGTAGGTGACTCTTCGTTGAGTCCGTAAAGGAGTAACGATTTCCCTTTCATCTTGTGTGTTGGTAAGGGCTATTGCATTTCTAAGAATGATGGTCTGCAGCTTCTTCCTCGTGTTCCCCTATTGTAGCATGGGCTGATACTGTAACGGAATATCCCCCTTGGTCAAAGTCTAGTGTTTCACCGGATGTATTTACTAAAGCAATATCTGTTACGTTACCCGGTATCGCTGCATGATACAAACATGATGTCCCTTCATTTGATAGATCCAAGCTGTTGCCATCAAGAGTTCCATTACTTATAGCAGTTCCCATGTCAAGAGTTGTCAAATTAGGTGCTACGCCAGTTACTATTGTAACTTCTGGACCGCCGCTCTCATTACATGGAACTTTCATTGCAATGTGGCTGTGACCCTCAGGCGTAACCATAAAAGGGGTAAAGTCCATCAGCAAAATATAATCTCCACTTATCAGCTGTCCAGTTAGTGGTATGTATTGTGATACAAACAAATTTTCGCCTCCACCTTCTTCCTCCGCACTGTAAGATGTTTGGTTTGACGTGGTTGCAGCAGATGTATCAGAAGATGTCACATTGTTCTGGGCTTCCACCTGCTGTGAAGAAATAGAAAATAGTGTTGTACTTGTAACTATTAGCAGTGCCAGAATTATTAGGGTTGTCTGGCTAGTCAGGCTCTTTACCATATCTTAGGGGGTCCTGCTGAAGATATAAAGGAATGCTCAAATCGATCAGGAAGATATTTCAGACCTGTATGCCAATTGCTTTCTGCTTACCCTACTTTTTTCAATATCTCTTCTAGGCTAATGATCTTCTAAAGTTGTTATTTTTATTGAAACAGCAGCCGCTGAGGTCGGGGGTTCAAATCCCACCCGGTCCATTTCTTTCTGTTGTACAACTATGGTATTATTTTGAATTCAATTTAGATAATTGTCGGACAAATCCTCCAGAAATGCACATAAAGGACACGCAAAGGTCAGTTACATTCTGCGCAGGCTACTTGACATGCATATTCAATATCTTGTTGTAGGTCACATTCTCATATCTTGCCCCGACAGTCACGGTATAATTCCCCGGTTCCAAATCTTTTGATGGTTCAAGTGAAAGAGTGATTGCATGGGGATTATTCCTGCCTTTGGCAAAGTAAAATTCATCTTCACTAAACTCGCCTGTCATATTCCAGAGTCTGCCGGAATGCGAAATGGAGCTTGCGATAGTCATCCTCACAGGTTTCTCCAATGCACTTGCGTTAGGATGAATCAGAATCTCTAACTGATCACCCCTCAGGCTTGTAGTATCTAATTCTACAGTATCCTTAGAGGTTGAAAGCCAGAGCGGGAGCTTCCCTAACTTTTTCGAATCAAGTGCACCAATCTTGTTCTCCGTCCATTCTGTAAACCATGCAGAGCCTCTGCTGTCCAGATCAAATTTGAGGGGATTTGAGGTATTTCCCCATATTTCCCCTTTCGTAGGTATTTGATATTCAACCAAAGTTGAATTATCAATATCAAAATATGCGATAGCATTTCCTTCATGTTCGTTGAACCATAATCTATCATCCCTGATCATATTCCAGTATGGCAAGGTGGTCGTATTTTCTCTAGAAGTTGGAAGAGACGTAGAGTACTTGGCAAAATCCTGCGTGGCGGGGTCAAACATGAAAAAAAGATTGCTAGCATGATCATTTACCCATAATCGACTTTCTTTGTCTTCTACTATGCCTACCGGCACCCCTGCTCCTTTGGGCAATTCGTAGAAAGTAAATTCTCCACTATCCATGTCGAACCTAACAATCTTTCCTCCTTCGGGAAATGTTACAGTTGTGAACCATACTGAATTGTTATTCTTGCTACTTACAGTAACAGGACCCATGGTTTCAAAGTCTGCTTGCTTTATCTCATATTCCGTTATCCCTTTGGTGCTATTGTTTTCTGCTAAAGCAGGATCTAAGACTCCAAGTTTTTTACCGAAAATCTCTGAGAACCATACTCTTCCCTGTGAATCAAAATCAATTTGCGACGGATAGCTCCCACCTGTGGGCACTTTATACATTTCAAACCGCTCTTCCTTGACAAAGTACCTCCAAATTGCGTTGTTTACCTGATCAGAAAACCATAGGTCTCCATTTTTATCAAACTCCATCCCCCATACCATAGAGCCAAATTGGAATTTCGCCTTCCAATCAGGTATCTTGATAAATTCTGCAAAGCTTTTAGAAACAGGATCAAAAACAAGCAGATGACCTGTCCACGTGGCTGCTATCCATACTTTGTCTTGGTTGTCGATTGCTATTCCGACTGGCTGTGCACAGACGAAGGGGATTTGATATTCCTGAATGAATTCTGTGCTCTTTGCTAAAAGCGATGATCCACAGAGATATCCCCTATTTTCTTCAGATATCTGTTTTCCTTCAGAATTTGCATCAACTGCCCCTCGCAGGAACCTTTCATCATCTTCATCTACTTGTTGAGTACTCCCCTTTTGATTGGCGTTATTGAGCATCGGCAAGAAAAACTTTCCATCATTATTTCCAATAATTCCAAAAAAAATTATTGGAACTACAATAGCAGAGATTATGGCAACAAGCAAGCCATATTTCCCCATATTCCACATTCTTTAAGACCTTAATGCGTCGAATTTGTCCACAAGACAATAAAAGGATTCAGAGTTGGCTGAACACCATCTCAATTGACTGTCTATACACATACACATATCTGATGATCAATTTGTATACTCTGACGAATATCCGGTTACTTTCAATTAGGTCTTGACAATCGCTTTCTGCTGTTATCAAAGGAACCTACCTACTAAAAGCACAGATTTGAAGCAATTGATGAAGAACCAGCAACTATATATCGTTAATTTAGAGCATTTAATAATTATTATCAGCTTTTTTTATACTATACTCCTCTGCGCGTACTTAACCTTAATTAGACTATTTTAAGCCAACTAATCTGTTGACGTCCCTTTTTCCGCTCCGAGTCTGGATCTTTTTCGGTGTTAGTGTTGTCATACTGTTCACTACATCATTGTTTTCAAACATAAAAAACAGTTATGCTCATTTCTTGGGAGGAGATACTATAGATATAGACAAGTATCAGGTGACATTTGTACCTTATCCTTCAAATCCTGTTGCAGGCAGTAATTCTACTACTCTTAACTTTAGTGTTCTTGAAAATAGTACAAATATTTCAAATGTTTATTCCGCACTAACCATAACCAAGAAAGGCAGTGGGGAGGCAATTGCACAATATCCATACAAACTCTATGAAATCAGTGACATTACTCTTCCCTTTGTTTTTAATGGGACAGGAGATTATACAGTTAATCTTCAGACAAGAATAATGGGAGACCCAAAATATGAGGCGGCACCGCTTGAGGCTACATTTGATTTGTCAGTTGTTAGCCCATTTCAGTCAATGTTGGCAGAAATGCTATCTAATAGACTAATATTATTAACCATTATTCTTGTTCCGCTCGTAGGCGGGGGTGCTGCTGTGTATGTATATGTCCTGAAAAGAATGTAACTGCTGATGGTAAAGCAAACACACATTTTTTTCTGGCTTTAGTAGATTAGCCGCCACTAGTCCCTTTCCTCATATACAAGGTAGTTGCTCCTAGGATAGAAGCCATTATAACGGCGATAGCTACTGCTGAAAATTCTGGTGTAACAACGGTATCAAATTCGACAGTTTCTTTCCCTATCGGCAAAAAGTTTACACCCGTCACCTCGACTATTGGTGTAAAAGCGTCTTGTTCGTTAAACGTATAGTTCCAATACTCTGCACCATCTACGGTATGACCCGCTGTGACGTTGACAAGTTCTCCTCCAGAATTTCTAAATTTCACATCATAATCTATGTGAGGATGGTTTCTGCCAGTGCTTCTGTCAATGAACATCAATTTGAAATATGTTTCTTGATTTACTTGCGGGTTTGCAGGGCTTCTTGAAAGCTGTACATCAATATTTTGGTCTTCAATGGTTTTGGAAAAGGTAGCTATATCATCTGTGACGATAATCTTTCCTTTCATATGGGGATACATAGTGGATTCAATTGTGTAGTTACCATAATCAGAGAAGTTATAAGAAACAAATCCATTTGGTTTCAACTCGCCCGTATCAAATACTTGCCTGCCGTCTGCATCTGACTTTATGACAAGATGATGTGGTTCTGCATCAGGATTGACAAATATAATGGCTTGACCCTTTTCAATTATTTGCAGTGCTGGGTCAAAGGATTGCCCCAAACTCGGATCCTTTGAGCCTGGCACCACGAATATTACATTTTCGGCATATGACGCCTGCGATAATAATAATGATACTGACACTATTGCAAGGAGTATAAGGCTACATAATAGGGATAGTTGCATTAGCCGAGTTGAATAGTATAGAGTGGGAGATATGAAAGTTGTCACAGTTCTAAAGCTGGAACCATCTGTTTCGAGAATAGTATTATGACCGCGGAGTAGTAATCGCTGCCCATCTGCCAGCAACAACAATATTCTTTCCATGAACAGCTGGAACATCCTCTGGGTGAAGGACTAGCCTTACATTCAGAAGGCAGGTAGCCACAGTCAGCGCGTCTAATTTCCGTACTATAAACAATTACATGTTGAAATAAAAAAGGCTTCTTCAGCGTGGCGCATAAAAAATGACAAGGGCTCCCACGACCGCAACTATTGAGCCTATTATCTCATACATATCTGGCTTCTTTTTGTCAACTATTCTCCCCCAAATGATTGATGACAATATGAATACACCGCCATATGCCGCATACACTCTCCCAAACTCGGCTGGCTGTAGCGTTGGAATTATCCCGTAAACGAAGAGGATGATGCCGCCCAAGGCGCCTAGTGCAATGGATTTCTTTTCTCGTAGCCACTGCCACATCAGATATCCGCCCCCTATCTCTGCTATGGCGGCTGCAAAGAATAACACTAGTGTGACAGGTGCTTGTGTCACTTCTTCGACCACTCGGCTTCCTCTCCTTCTCTTTTTCTTGGCATATAGAAAATAATTGCTACGCCAGCCAGCGCGATTGCAGCACCTACAATGTCGAACCTGTCAGGGGCAATTCCTTCAAAGAGCCATCCCCAAACTACAGCCATGACGATAAAGATACCCCCATATGCAGCGTAAATTCTGTGAAAGTGCGACGGCTGAAAGGTTGGCACCACTCCATATAGGAATAGCACAAAGCCACCTAGGACGCCGAGTATCCAGCTCATCCCATCGCGAAGCCATAACCATACAAGGTAGCCACCACCAATCTCGCACAGACCTGCTATGATGAAGAAAAACAGATTGATGCCGATTTTCTTGGCTTTTGTACTCTCTATCATAGGCTGTCACAGTTGGAGCGATCCACCTTTTTTATGTCATATTGCCGTTACCCAACTGCCACGATATCGCCATTAGGAGTTCAAAAAATCTTTTGACTGATGATTGTTTTTGTCTGCTCTATTATATGGATAAACGATACAATCTCATGCCTTATGCCTTAAAATATTACTACAGTGACAGCCTCCTCAAGAATCCGCATTAACTATCATGCACTGCCAGCATGTCAAGAGGTTTTGGCTTGTTCTAGCGAATTTCAGTTTCTTTCCGCATATGCTGCAGTAGCAATATGATGTAGCATATTGCTCACGGTTATTTTTCAAGAGAGTATTGCGATCTGCCGCTGAAGCCATTCTTTAGTGTCAAGCTCCAGATGGTTGGCTATAACCCTGGTAGCACTAAAAGGGGAGGGGGATTTCATTATATTACAAATACGGAGATCAAGAGAAAAAGAGCAGTGACTATTAATCAAATTTGTCTGTTTCAAAGGCTAAAAGAGTTTTTTTATATGGCTGACTGATTGAGTGAAATTATTGGGTCAAATAACCTTCTCATGCGTGTCTATGAGATGCTATCACATTTGTCAATAAAATGCAAGCAGGATCCATTTTTTAAGATGGTAGCGCGCACACCCATATACAACGCCTAAGGCTATGAGTGAAGATAATAATAATAAGCCAGTTGAGGTTGAAGTACGGAATTGGGATGGACATTCATTTACAGTGGAAGGTGTAAATGATCAATTAGAAAAACTGCTCAAAGAACAAAAGATAATTCGAGCTCTTGCTCTATGGCACAATGGCAAGATGGTCAGGCTTAGCAGAGATGTCAGACTTAAAGCGAGAAAAGACTGCTACTTCACACCCGAGCTTGAGACCACTGCTATTAAGAATCCACTTTGTCAGGGTACAACATTTCAGTATGAAGACTTGGATAACACTTTATGATAATATGTAAAGTATTGTAATATCTTTAGAATTACTATATTGAATATTTCATAAGAATAGGTTATACGTATGTTATTGCTCTGATAAGTCATACTCGAGCCCTATCAAAGTTTATGCTAAATGGTGAGAAATAATCCCGAAGATAAGAAACTAAGAGGAGAGGGGAAGAGACTGAGCACACACATACACACATCATGTATATCTATCTCTTGGTTGCCATACTATGTGCATGTATGTTGCGTGCCTCTCTCTAGCTCTCTTCCTCATTCATCCTGATCTTATGCTTAACCCTCTAGTGATTTACACGAACAATGCTATTGTTGCCAAAAGTAACATATCTATCTGGGGTTACCCAAGAGAGATTACTTAATCTATAAATCAACAATCATTTATCGGTCTCGCCTTATGCGAATCCCAAAAAGTGATTTCCAAAGAAGTGTATTTACCGTTCTTGAGTTGTTGGTCTTATCAATATCTGATTTACATTTACGTGATTTGGAGCCTGCAGCGCAAATACGATGGCATTGGCGATATCTTCCGCCTGCAGCGCCTCCATCTGCTTTGTCTTTTCAACATATTTTTCCAATGCCCTGTCGGTTATAGTGTTTATAAGTTCTGTAGTCACGACTCCTGGCTCAATACATGTAACCCGTATGTTAGACCTCTGGCTGAACTCCTGTCTTAGACCTTCACTAAATGCTGTAATGGCATGCTTTGTCGCACAGTAGACACTCCCGGCGGGATAAACAATCCTTCCAGCTATAGAAGAAATGTTGACGATGTGTCCCGACTTATTGTTCAGCATGGATGTAATTACTGCAGCAGTGCAGTAAAGCACTCCCCTGATGTTGACGTCGATCATTTTGTCCCACTCCTCAACCTTGAGATTCTTGAAAAAGCTCAGGGGCTGAAGACCAGCATTGTTAACAAGGATATCGATGGTACCCCACTTTTTCATGACAGCATCAGCGAATGCATCACATTCGGACTTTATCGTGACGTCCAGTTTTTGAATGAAAACTTCTCCTCCATTTTTGATGATCTCACTTTGCAACGATTCTAGTCTGTCCATGCGCCTTGCGCCTGCCGCTACTTTTGCACCAACCTTAGATAAGGCTAAGGCAGTAGCATAGCCTATGCCGCTACTTGCTCCTGTAACTATTGCAACTTTATCTTTTATCATCTGCTATCATCATTCATTCACTCAGTTTTTATATGTTGTAACATGCCTTCGCCAAGAGGCGTCAAGTTTAAGTACAATGCTCACATTTCTAGGACTCGTGCACCTATGAGCCTCGACGATAGCGACGAGCTGGCCTATCTTTGGACTAAGGTAAAGTTTATCCAAAAATACATGAGCAAACACAATTGCAACTACGAAGTTGCCGAGCACGAGTTTCACACTTGGATTGAAGGTTTAATGGATAGCAGGATCGAGCGTGCAAACAAGATGCTAAATTCTCATTAGGCATTCTGCTGCGGCTGCTCGATCTTTTGCTTCCTTGCCAGAAACAGCAATAGCACACCAAACATTCCAAGCACTATTGCTAGCCCCTGCGCGCCGCCATTTGGAACTGCAAAAACATATGCTACTGAAAAAGCAATACAAGTTATTCCCTGCAGAAAATACGATTTTGCAGCTTGCATCTTGGTCTTTTTTGCGACATATCCTATCGCGAAAAACGCGGCTGCAGGATATATGGTAAGAAGAATGAACTGATCAATGTCAATGCCAAGATGAACCATCGACACTCGCTGTGATTCAATGCCAAATAAGAATTTTTAGTCCTTTTTGATAGCAGGCATGGCAATTGATTGAAGTCGATTGGACATATTATTGGACTAATTACTTAATCTTTCACTCAGTCATCAAGTAGGCGTTCTTTTTGCCTATATTTTCCAGCAAGCAGCTTGACACTTCTTTTCTTGCCTCTTCTACAACTTCTACTGTCATTGATGCCAGCTTCACGCTCTCCTTTGCACGATCTTTTCATTGCCGGTTTCTTGGGGACATCAATTAGATCGGCTACTTTGTATTCATCTACTGTGTGCTCTGTCAGATCCTGCTTTTTTGGAAGGCGCGTTGAAACTATCGTCATAATTTTTCTGGCCTGCTCTGCATGATTTTTATTAACAAGGCTAATAGAGAGTGGAACAACTCTTTTTATAAAAAGCAGTCTAGCATTGCTAATAATAGATCTAGATATATCAATTTTTTCAGGATTATTCAATACATGCTTCGATGGCTCCACCGCCATCAATTATCGAGCGAGCATTTTCGAATGGAAGGGCTGCCACATCTTCCTGCTCGTATGGCCCGTACTTGTTCATGTCTATCCCAACGAATGCTTCTATTGGCTTGAGGAATCTGACTACTATTTGCTTTGAGCGAATCCTTGCAGATATTGACTCGAGCACCTTTGGCCTACCCTTGACCAAGGTAGCAATAACTTCGTTTATTCTCTTGTTTGATTCCCGTTTGCCATCAAGGATATATTTTTCCTCATCAGTGAGTTTTGAATAGTCCAGAAGCTCGTCGCCCGAGCTCATCTTGGACTGTCTTGTCTCTATCATGAGACATGACGAAGTCGCAAGCATCTCGGCCATCTTATCCCTTACCTTTGCTTCGACACCTTCGTATGCCTGGCCCTTCAGGCTGCCCAGTGCGTCTGCTATTTTCTGGAAAGTGTCTGGCTCTATTGACTGAAGTGTTGGCGTTTCAATTTCTTTTTCTAACATTTTGTAGACGTCTTTAAGTGTAAGGCTACCGCTATTCTCGGCGTCCATTTCATTGCTGTTTTGTTGCCCAGCTGTTGTTGACATTTGGCTCACTAAGCCTTAAATTATAGGATTCTAGTGCCTACTGATGGGATATTTCAGTTGCCTTATAAATTGATTGATGGCAGGATCGAGCCATTAACATTTAGTGCTGAACAGGTCATGCAGAGGCTCAAAGAAGACAATATCAAGTTCCTCGATTTGCAGTTCACCGGGCTCTTTGGCCGGTTCCACCACACTACGATAGACTCAAAGATGTTCCAGATCCAGGATTTCACTGATGGCCTTCCAAAGCTTGACGGATCTTCAATACGCGGATTTACAGAAATACACGAATCCGATCTTATTATAAGACCTGATCCAGCTACATACGCCACTGTACCTTGGATTGGTACACCCACTGCAAGGCTGGTATGCGATATTTTGAGCGGAGGGAGCAAGCGTGAGATATTTCCACGAGACCCCCGCGGCATTGCAAGAAAAGCAGAAAGGTATCTCATAGATCAAGGCTTTGACACTTCTTACTGGGGCCCAGAAGTTGAATTCTTTGTCTTCGATAAGCTTGAGGTTAACACTATGACTCCATACAAAGGTCAGAGCTATCACATCACGTCAAGAGAAGCGCCATGGTCTACTGACAGTGTGGGCTATGCGCTAAGGCTCAAGGAGGGTTACCTTCCAAGCGCGCCTGGCGACACCCTCATGGAATATCGTAACGAATGCGTCGATGTACTTACGAATAATTTCGGCATAGTGTGTGATGCTCATCACCACGAAGTAGCGACTGCCGGTCAATGCGAGATCGACATCAGATTTGATACATTGGTTAATGCTGCCGATGCCGTTCAAAGTTACAAGTATATTGTCAAAAACATTGCTAAAAAGCAAAATATGATTGCGACTATGATGCCAAAGCCTATTGCGCTCGACAACGGGTCTGGAATGCATGTTAATATCAGCCTCTGGAACAAGGGCAAGAATCTATTCTTTGACTCTGCTGACGAATACGCAGAAATGTCGCAGACTGCACGCTATTTTTGCGGAGGCATAATAGAACATGCTCGAGCACTTGCAGCAATCGTGGCTCCTACCACCAACTCGTACAGGAGGCTTGTGCCCGGCTACGAGGCTCCCGTGTATGTGGCATGGAGCACCGGCAATCGATCTGCAATAATCAGGATCCCTGCTCATTACAAGGGAATCAAGTTTGCTCACCTAAAGCGAATCGAGTTTAGAGCTCCTGATCCTTCATGTAACCCCTACGTTGCGTTTTCAGCCATTCTTGCGAGCGGCCTCGATGGTATCAAGAAGAAGAAGGACATAAGTGACCCAGTGAATGAGGATATCTTTAGGATGACCTCAGAGAGGAGGCGCCAGCTTGGAATAACGCAGCTGCCTGCAAGCTTGAGAGAAGCCTACGAGGATCTTAGAAGCGATAACGTCTTCTTAAAGCCGATATTTGACGGCGAAATCATAGATAGGATAATAGAGAATGAGGAGAAGGAACATGTCGAGCTGGCGATGAGACCCCATCCGCATGAGTTTTCAATGTACGCAGACATCTAGCCTCTTTTTTGCATAATGAATCTTGTGACCCTAAAATAGACACTCTCACCATCTTTCCTTTCATCAGGAAAGGAGCAACGCTGCATATATATTCTCCCAGATCGGGGGACAATAGGCGTAAGCACTGTTATACAACATGTCTAAAATCCACCTATGCAAAACTCGTGTGCGATATAGAACATATCGTTAAGCAGTTCATACGAGGTCCCTACCCTCACTAGCAACTTTCTTTTGTTTATGCGATTTGCAACTAAGCGGATGGTCTCCATCAACATGGTCAGGCCGCCTACCCGGGCCATAAGCGCAAGAAAACATAGGGGCGTGATGGCATAAACCGCATAAACCCAGAATTCCCTGAAGGTGTTTATCAGGGGCTGATCTTGAATCAGGTTGCAGATCCCAATGTTTTCATAGTAGCCAGACAACACGAACAGCATGCGCCGAGGAAACAAACCCAATTCAGGCAGCAAACCTGTCCTCGTGGTGTTGTACCGAAGAGTCTATAGCTGATCGTAGATGATCAGCTCCCGTATGGTAGACTTGGGTACGCGACCATAAATTGTAAGCCTCTTCATCTTTATGAATGGTTTCGTCTGCTTGATAGGCGATAATCCTAGATGGATATCCCTTTCTTGTCAACGGATTCGATAGCGCCTTGCTATTACATGACTTGGGATGCTCACCAACCCCTTCTTGACGACCTCATGATTGGAGAGAATTTTTTACGAAGGAAACCTATTAGGAGTACATTACATAACATTATGTGAGACTACAATATACAAATCTGTTTTCGAAATCATGATATAAGTGCGATCTGGTAGTTGAGATAAAATGTTGGACGATGATCCCTCTCTGTCATCTTCGGCTGCAGTCCCATTTCCAACACTTACAATCCTGTATTTGCCAGCAGAGGCCAAAACCGTGGTTGAAGAGATGGGCCAGAGATATCCTAACAGCACAGTGGAGGATTGCATTGGTTTTTTCCACGGGATGCAGAGGCATTACAAAAAGGTAACGATCTGGAGTCAAGGCATAGATAGTCTATGGCTCAATGCAGTAGTAGCAAGAGCAAAAGAGCTTGCCGGCGTGGAATTTGTGACGCTTGTTTCAGGCGGCATAATGTACCTGCTATAGTAGCAGCTGTTTCACTGCAAGCAAACGTCCCAACCCATCAAATGTCATCATTAAAGAGGATATTAGCAATATTTTACTTGCATGGCAGGCATATCATACATCATCCACACAGATAGCATCGAGCATCTGTTTTCCTACTCTTCTGATTACCTCTTTTTAGCTGATTTATACAAACAAGGATGACGACCCCCTCTGACCTCAACCTCAAATAATACCTGGAGCTATAAGTTGAAATATGAAAGAAAGAGAGGAAAAGATAAAATGTTGTCCTATCTGTGGATGCACCGAGCACAGACTTATTGGATGCGGCAAGCACTGGGGAAAACATAAAGAAGGGCCAGATGGCAGATGCGTGCCCCGCTCATCATTTTAGTTCATAAAGCGCGACTGAAAGTTTAAAGGCCAGTTTATCGTCAGTTGCAGTCGCAATAGGGACTACATATTTTTGAGTCTCTTCTTTGTATCTTGTCACCTTATCCTTGAAACTCTGCCCCTTCATGCTTCGTATATCATCCAGCCGCTCTGCCAGCTTTATATACCGTGCATCCTTGGACGCTTTCGTCATGCTGGCAAAGTATTCTTCTGAGGCCTTTTTTTTAGCCCATGAACCAATAGCGCTCAATGTGGAATACACTCGATCTCCAAACTCTTTCAGCTCGTCGTCAGATACCTGCACATCATGCAATAGCGCAGCGCATACAAGATCAGTATCACGTATCTTGAGCTCTTCTGACAGGATGAGCGCAACTCTTAGGGAATGACCAATATATTGTTCATATTTATTCACAGAATGTTGTCCCATATGAGCCTTGGTTGCAAGCCCAAATGCTCTTGTTATCTGGACGACATCGTCAGGGTTATCATCAAACGACCTGAGCAGCCTAGTGAACCCAGCTTTAAGATCGGAATTCATAAATGTTATGCCTAGACTTAAACCCTAAATGTAACTTTGCCTGTCCCCTATTGTTCGACTCCAAGTATCGGAATACCTCCGAAAAGATTACTGGTCTCAGTCCCCTTATCAAATCCCACTAGTAGTATGCCGTCTTGGATCATTATAGTGACAGGGGTATCTTGCAGAGCAGTTGTGCTGTTTGAGGCAACATCAATTGTACCCGCCACCAGGAGATCGTCATTTATCTGATTAATGGAATGCAGTTGAAGTCCGCTCATTACATATCCGATAGAGTTAGTACCGTTTGAGGGTGTGTAGGTAAAATTGGCGACAAATCCAGACGTACCATCCAGAGACCAGCCGCCAAAGAGGACGGCTTCCACATTACCAGTTGTGAGGTTAAGAGTGGAACTTGCGATCTTGCCGGAGGATTGCCTATCTATTTGGAGATTACCGTCTGTACGGCTTACTATCCTGTTTGAAGAAGAAACAGTGTCACTACCGCTATTTTGGCTAGTCACAAGCGAGCTGCTGCTCGAACTTGACTGTGATTGGCCTGACGATGACTGCTGGATTGTCGCGCTGCCATCGTCGCTTGAATACTGCTCGCTCACTATAGACGACTGCTGTGTGCTTAGCGATGTCGCAGTTGCGTTGTTGATTCCGTAACCTGCAATAATGCAACTAATAGCACCAAGTAACGCAATTACAATATAGATAGTCAAACTCATTACTCCCTATAAACGAACAGACCATGTATAGACATTACGCCAGTTTTATCTATTACAATTTACTTATAGAGAAATTAAATGTGAGAGTAGAACATCATAGGCTCTAGCCTGTACTACTTTGTTTTTGATGTTCCGCTGTTGTGTTCGGGCTTATCCCAGTATATAATGATAGTCGGTACAAATGCATGTGCCTAAATACTATTGCTACCCAACCTTAAGTCGTCAATACAGGATGCATAATTGGAATCATCAGAACCGCATGTCCGGAGACCATGGGGCAATAACCATGATTGGCGCGTTGTGTTGATGCACATTGCTGTTGCATTACTTATCCATGTGTTTTACAGATGTGCATCAGAACTATATGCCAGTAGTAGCTCTGCTTTACAGCATTGATTGTTGGAATGCAGGTTCAATTACCAGCAGCAATAATAGGACAAACTTCGATAATTTAGTATAATGTTGCCCCAAACCTTCCCCTAAGTGAAAATATTAAACAGGGACACTTGAAAAGTAAAATATAGTCCATATTGAGAGTAGATCCAAAAAGGCCGTCTTTGGATGTAGAGAGGCATTTTTTGCATCTTTCGTTATACGGACTCCGCGTTGCTATCGCCGTCAGTTGGCGTGAGCCCACTTTCGATAGTCCCACTTGATTCTGTTGATCCTATCTTCTCCCGTTCCCCTAGAGCAGGCATAGACGATGTCACTTCTTCAGATGCAATCTCGGTAAATGCCGCAGGACCAGGCACCACTTCAACACGGGTGGCAGTGGCAGTTGACCGAAGCGCCGCATTTCTTCTGGTCGCCTTTTTTTTGCCGCCCTTACGAACTTTGGCAGTAGCTTTTTTCTTCACGCTGCCCTTCTTCCTTGTTTTTGAAAGATTTGCTTGCTTTCCCTTCTTTTGCTTGCTTTTGGCTTTTGCCATAACGGTTAGCATTATCTTACCACTTGTTCTTAAGCTTGTTCTTTTTATGCAAGCAGAAGAGTTGAGTTTGTA
This sequence comes from Nitrososphaera sp., assembly GCA_036519825.1. Lineage (GTDB taxonomy): Archaea > Thermoproteota > Nitrososphaeria > Nitrososphaerales > Nitrososphaeraceae > Nitrososphaera. The sequence goes on from DATDKS010000157.1 coordinate 18,372, forward strand.
AAAAAGATATACCAAAAATATCGCTAGCGCCATAGTAGAATATTAGAAGAAATGGCAAAATACTTACAGCGCAAATTCAGTCAATACGGTTTTTCCTTCCTTAGAGAAGAAGACAATACGGAGAATAAACTTCGACTATTTGCTCTGTTCTTAGGGGCTAAAATCAATGGCAGATGCCGATCTGCCTTAGGCGATGACCAACTACGCATATCTATCCATCACCATATTTGCACCAATCAACTTTATTAACTCAAAATTTTCGTTTTGTAATGTCATATCACCGTCATTTATCTTTATTAACTGAGCAGTAATAAATCCTTCAAAAAATATCTCTTCCTACTGTCAAAGTACTGTCTTAGAATAAGACATAATAATTGAGTTAGCCCACAATTGTCCAGTCATGACAGGCAGCAAAGACTACTATGCGGTTCTTGGTGTTTCGGATAAGGCCAGCTACAAGCAGATCAAGTACGCGTATAGGCGGCTTGCCCGAAAATATCATCCAGATAGGAACAACTCGGTCTTTGCTGAAGAAATGATAAAAAAGATAAACACAGCGTTTGAAGTTCTCTCAGATGAGACAAAGAGGGCACAATACGACAAGACAGATTTTGATAGTATGCAGGAGAGTGAGCCGAAACAAGAGCCAGCGCACACAAATCCAAAGCCATGGAAAAGGGCAAACGAAAGTGTGATTACAGAGGTTTTCAACGGGCCATACTTACTTGATATGCCAAGGGGCAGGTTCCATATAATTGTCGAGCCTTCACTATGTATGGCGTTTGGCAGCTGCGAAGTTCTTGCGCCAAAAGTCTTTGTGGTGGAAAAGAACAAAATGGTCAATCCTAAGGCAAAGGTCGAGTGCGAAACATGCGCCGACTATGAAAGTATACATGCTGCGGCAGCCACCTGCCCGACTAAGGCGATAAGGATCATCGACCGCTACACGGGTGATCAGCTCTATCCATAATAAACTTAAATTGCTCTGCGATTGTGCTGTAACCCATGAAGGTTTTCTGTATTGGATGCGGCCCAGGAGATCCAGAGCTTCTCACAGTCCGGGCAGCAGACCTTATAAAAAAGGCAGATGTGATATTTGCACCCACTTCAAGGGAGGGCAAATCCAGTATTGCGCTTTCTGTTGTTGAAAAATATATTGGCAAGTTTACCAGGACAGTCAGCCTTGTTTTTCCGATGGTCAAAGACAGAGAATCGCTAAGGGACTACTGGAAGAGAAACGCTGATGAAATTGCAAGCGCAGTCAGAACTGGCGAAAAAGTCGTATATCTCACAGTCGGAGACCCGGCGCTCTACAGCACCTGGATCTATATCCAGCGCGAATTGAGGAGGACGCACAAGGACATCGAAATGGAAATCGTGCCCGGTGTGACATCAATGTTTGCAATTGCCGCTAAAGCAGGGATAAGCTTGGCAGAAGGCGACGAAACCGTGGCTATCGTACCTGCGTGTTATGATCTGGAAAAAGTCAAGCGCACAGCCAGTGCCTGCGATACCGTCATTTTTCTAAAGGACGGACGCTACTTTGACAGTGTAATTGATATGCTAGGGGAGGCCGGGTTTCCCGACAGTGCGACTGTTGCAATAGCTCAGAATGTTTCAGATGAGGGAGAAGTGCTTGAGATGAAAAAGATTTCAGAGCTTCGTGGCAAAAAAGGCCCTACTGAAAAGTACTTTTCTATTATGGTGGCAAAGAAAAATGCCAGAGACTAGGACTGTGTATTTTGTCGGCTCAGGGCCTGGCGATCCTGAACTTATCACGCTTAGGGCAAAAAAGCTGGTGGAAGAAGCAGACACTATTATTTATTCCGGCTCGCTTCTTAACCCGAGGATTCTGCAGTACGCCAAGAAAGGTGCGCAGCTCTACGATGCTGCAATAATTGACAGAGAAAAGATCTATCAGATCCTGTACGACTCTGCTAATGAGGGCAAGATCGTTATAAGGTTCCACGATGGCGACCCAGCGCTTTTTAGCGCAATTCGGGAGCAGATAGACAAGCTGGAGTCAAATGGCATAAAGTGCAAGGTGGTGCCAGGCGTAACTGCCTTATTAGGAGCTGCTGCAGACATGAACTTAGAGCTGACGCTCCCGGGCGTAACGCAGACTCTAATAATAACAAGGGCAGAACTTCGCACACCAGTTCCAGAGCGCGAATCAATAGCAGGGCTTGCCAAACATGGTGCAACGATGGCGTTCTATCTGAGCGTACACCTAATAGGGGATGTCGTTAACGAGCTGCTAAAGGGCGGAGTTTATACTGAGAAGACTCCAGCTGCTGTAGTTTATCGAGCGACGTGGGAAGACGAAAAAATAATCAAGGGGACACTTGGAGACATTGCTAATAGGACGAAGGAAGCTAAGATAATCAAAACCGCACTGATAATTGTCGGTGAGGCCATTGCCCCAGCAAAATATGAGTATTCAAAAGTGTATGACGCAAGGTTCACACATGGATACAGAAAAGGGGCAGCACTAAAAGAAAAGAAAGAGTGAGGGTTTTAGGGTCTTCTCGCCCACAAGGTTATCACGCTCGTGCTAATGGCCGCTCCTGCCACTCCGCTTATCAGGGCAAAGACAATGCTTGCATCCACATTCAGGATAGTTGCTAATGCATCTGCAACCGTCGGCGATGCTAAGAACGCTAGAAACCCTATAGCAAACCCTATCGCTCCAAAGACTGCCAGTATTCCGGTTCTTGATACCATTTTACATCACTGCTGACTTTCGGTGTCTGAGATCCTGAAACTGCCAGCTGGGATCGATGGGAACTTGTCGTTCATCTTCTGCTCTGCGACTGCCGAAGCTTCCATCATTATCTGGTCGATGTCGCTGCCAGAGCCGGTATTGACTTCGATTCCAGGGCCGCTGCTCTGCAAAGACTCCATCATGATGCCGTTGAGCAATGTCTGCATGGTGTTGATTTCACTATCTGCACCTGGCACGAACTTTCCAAGACCAGGCTTTAGGCTCTTTATTGAGGCTATTGCGGGTCCCAGTGCGACCATTACATTTCCCATATCGTGTATAGTTGACAGTCTCATTGAGACCTGCTCAAATGCCATCTTGGCCTGCCCAAGCGTGCGCGAAACCTTGCGCACCTCGGCAAGCTCGTTTGAGAGCACCTTTGTAGTATCGGTGTCGTGCCTCTGCACAGCATCGACCACTCGCCTAAACAAAGAGGCATCTCTCTCGTTTAGTTTGGTAACTATGGTGTCTAACTTTGATATCTGCAACTGTAGCTTGTTAGCTGCGGTCTCTATTCTAGGTTTGAGAGGACCCTGAGCTGCCAGTGCTTCTTTCAACTTATCTCCAGCGCTTGCCCTATTTTGATTACTCCAATTCTTATCGAAAGCATTCATGCAAATTGGAGCGGGGATTTGCTATTAATTCCGGGTGTGTAATTCGATAAACCATAAGCTAAACTAATTGTCCTCCGCTTGTAAAGATTGTCAGCTTGTGAGGAACAATCTTCTATCGAATGTCATAGAGGTACTCTAAAAATTTCCTTTTGGGTTATTGAGGCCCATGCACCCATGCCTGGCCCGCTGTCACTGCCTGTGCCAGTTATCTGGCTCACAACGATCTCTTTTGGAGCCATGGGCGGCCACAACATAGCCACATAATCACCAATATCGCCGGCCTTGTCAAGGGATGCAGGCTGCATGTTCTCTCGCAAGAATTTGGCGGCAGCAAGCTTGTCTTTAGCAGGCTCTATTAGATGATGCTGCCCGTGCACGATGAGGTGAATCTTCCTTGTGCTATCAATTTCAAACATATTCTAGTGTTGCAAGATGGGTACAACTATATGCACGTTAAATAGTTTTTCTCACATGATAGTTATTGACTCCCATATGGCCATGATCTTGCCCGATGACATGGCAGAGCGCATCTCTGAATTTATTGCAGGTAAACGAAACTTCCCCTTTGTAGACCCCGATGAGCTGATGTGCATGATGTACCTATATGGCAGAAACGGCACGATAAGAGAAGGGGAGATTGACGAAGTCAACAGTCTTGCGCAGTTCACTGCCTCCCAGATAGGGAAAGAGATCGACATTTACATCAACAGCTCCGCAAGCAAGCTTGAAACAGAATACATCAGAAGTAAGTATATCAATAGAGAACTGCAACTGGCTGTTGAAAGAAAATCACAGGATGTCAAGAATCGAATAGCAGGAGATCCAACGATAATTTCCGACTGCTTTGCGCATCATGTTGCTTACTACAGGCAGGACTACTTTTTGGAGCTGTACGGCCCACTTAGGAATTCTCAGCTTCCGTCAGACATCCGCTCGGCACTAGCTCAAAGGATGGTCATGGTGTGTTACAATAGAAAAGGAGCGCAAGAGACAAGATTAGTGCACCCCCTTATTCCAGTGTATGTGTGGTTTGAGGATCAGGCCGGCGCAAAGCCGTGATAATATGGGATTTGCGAAAGATCCTCCTGGGGCATCTGAACAATTGATATCAAATGCCCATCAGGATCTTGGATTATTGCGTGCTTACCAAATGGCTCCTGTTTGGGCTTTTTGTAGAATTTGACCCTTTTCTTTTTCAGGCTGTTAATAACATCGTCAAAATCGCTTATACTAAAGCCCACTAGCATGCCATTGTTCATTTTGATCCTCTTCTTTCTCGCGGGGTGGAGCGCAAGCACTGTGCCACGCGTTGAGAACTCTGTCCAATCCTTTGACTCTTGTTTTAACTCCATACCAAGGGTGTCGCGATAGAATCTGATCGACCTTTTGATGTCGGAAACAAGCAAGATGACCGCTCCTATCCGGCTAAACATTGCAGTAATGTATTACATCCATACATATAAAGTTCAAAATGCCGATCAACGTAGTATTATATATCGAACATGGGATTCAGCAGGCTATCTTGCAGAACGACGGGGCATCTGCCGCCATCATCAGGTTCTCAGAATTTCTAGGGATAGGGTACTTTGGCGACAAAAAGCAGCGCGTTATAGCTCCTATTTTTGATTTGCACTACAACGCAGAGCGTGGGTGGGAAAAAGTAATGGCAAGTCAGCAGCAAGAGGTTCCTATATTTCATACTGTATTTGTGGAGCACCCTGCAAGATATGAGTTTATTTCCCACCCCATAGAAATGAGCTCTGAAAAGATCAATTACGTGCTTTACCGCTCATCTTCTAGCCCATCTAGCTTGAAAAAATTCAAGAGCGATTACGGCGGCTGCATGACGTACATCAAGTTTGGATGGCATGATCTAACAAAGCCGCATAAATTTGATGTGCTTCCACAATATGCTGCCGTTGACTCGATAGAATTCAAGAAGGAAGACGACATTAAACCCGGGACGCTAGTCGACCAAATAAGGAAAAGCTAGCAGGCATTCCAGCAATATTTGTTGTTGTTGTTCTTTGTGTGCAGAGTCCATTATATGGTGTTTGAAATGAATCGGTCTCAAGAGATACTTTCCTTGGTGACTGAATCTATTCGCATAGACTGAGTTGAAAATTCGTTTGTAGCAGCTCAGCTGGCGCAAAATGAGTTTTATAATAGATCTAGTTAGAAGCAGTAATGTCGGAGCAGCCACAAAGGATGATCGAAATTAGTTTTCTCATACAATTAACTAAAGCAACATCGCTTGGGAGTGATCTATTTCCGGAGGATAAGATCGAAAAATCTCATGAGAAGACTATTTATCCCATTGCCTACGGTATTAAGCTGCAACACAATTTTACTACTATACAGGCTTCGACAGGAATTGATAAAGTAATATCTGTTACACTATTCATTGGCAAGAATGTAGCACTTCCTATAGCCTGCGGTTTAGTAGCAAGATACCTCTATGACAAACTTAATAAACACAAAGACAAAGTGGCTGGGCTGATGATACGAAAGAAAGGGGTCAAGAATAATCCAAACGACATAGCACAGGCATTCTTAGAGGAAATTGAGAGGTTAGAAAAAGACAAAGAATAAGAAGCTATGACGCCCTAACTATAGGGCATGGTTAAACTGGATGAGCGCTTTGCGCACATCTACAAGAATAAAAGATCATTATAAACACTTCATATTTGGGTTAACAGGCGATCATTTGTAGAGTATGTTTTAAGTTACATTACGAGTGCTCTCTTAACTTGAAGGTCATAATATTGTAATAATAACCCATGCTTTACATTTATCTTACATCATGATCAAAAAATAGCATTGACGAACAACCCCATAGTTGTGTTTGACTCAGGCATTGGCTCGCTCTCAATAATACGGGAGCTAAAGCGCGAGATACCATATGAAGATCTGGTCTACTTTGCAGACAGAGTCCACTTTCCATACGGTACCAAGTCACATTCAGAGCTGCGCGAGATCATTGTTAATACAATAAACTATCTCAAGCGCTATAAACCAAAGCTGGTAGTAGTTGCCTCAAACACTCCCTCTGTACAGGTACTCGACGAGGTAAGAAAGAGGATAACTGACGTCGCAGTAATTGGAGTCAGGCCACCCCTCAAAGAGGCCGCTAGACTCACAAAGAAAAGGCATATTGGAATTATGGCCACTGAGGGCATGATAAGGAGCAGAGAGTTTGAGAACCAGATTCGCAGGGAAGTGCCCCAACATATCTTGGTGACCAAATTCAATGCCTCACCCATAATTGATCTGATAGAGCAAGGGGTGCATCTGGAGAATGAGCGACGCACTTTTGATGTGATATCTCGCGTTCTAGGCGATAGCGTGGACAAAAAGATTGACGTCATTACTCTCTCAAGCACCCACCTGCCGTTTGTAAAACGATATCTCAATTCGCTCTTGCCAACCGCTAGGTTCATTGACCCAGCGCAGATAGTAGCCAAGGATGTAAGGAAGTTCCTTGCGTTTTATCGAATGACGAAAAAGAGTGGCAGGAGTGATCTTCGGATCCTAGTCTCTGACGGCAAGCGGGAATTCGAGAAATCAATACGTGCAATGGGAGTAAGAGAGCCTGTTGAAGAAGTGTTCCTTACATTTTAATTCAAATTAGTAACACAGTCTAAATATATGCAAACCGGATAATCAATGCAGTAAAAGGCAGGCAACTAAGAGCAAAAATGGGATTTCAAACAGATATTGATAGAGGAGGCAGGGCACTGATGGATACCTTTCTACAGCTCAGTGGCATATACTCGTTTTATGAAAGACATCTAGAGTTGGAAATTATCAAGTACCCGCTGCCAAACCATATTGCAATTGTGCTTGATGGTAACAGGAGGTGGGCCAATATGCATCTGCTTGATACTAATTGGGGGCATAGCCACGGGGCTGACAAGGCAGAAGAACTATTGAACTGGATACATGACGTCGGCATCAAGATCACCACGTTGTATGTACTCTCAACTGAAAACCTTGAGCGCAAGGACGAAGAGGTTGAAAACATTTACAGGCTTCTTGAAAAGAAGCTGGAAAAGCTCTACAATGACGAGCGCGTGCACAAACGCAGAATGAAGATAAAGGCGATAGGCGACGCTAAGCTGCTCCCTTATAATTTGCAGCAGATATTGACCAAGCTGGAAGAGTCGACTGCCGATTATGATTCGATGTTTCTTAACATCGCGATAGCATATGGCGGTCAGAAGGAACTCATTGAGGCGATCAGAAAGATAGCTCGAATGGCCAAGCAGGGCCAGATTAGAGTTGACGAAATTGATGAAAAGACGATTGAATCATGCCTCTATACGTCACATCTACCTCAACCCTCCCCTGATCTTATCCTGAGGACATCTGGCGAAAAGAGGCTGAGCGGCTTCTTGATATGGCAGAGCGCCTATAGCGAGCTGATGTTCATGGATGTCTTCTGGCCAGAGTTTCGCAAGATTGACCTCATGCGAGCCATTAGGACATACCAGCACAGAGTGCGCAGACATGGCAGATAATACTATACCATCACAGCATCAGGTGGATGTTGTTGTTTTTTCAAACCTGAAGCTAGAGAAATTCTTATTCGACTTCTTCAACTTGCCAGTTGTCGTTAACATAGAGACCAATGATTTTTGCAGGGAGTTTCCATAAAGATATCTCTTGCAGAGCCTTTCTGATTTGAACATAGTGATGGCTCTTGTCTCCAGGGTTGCCTGCGCAGTCATAATGTCCAACTACGGCTACGATCCGGGAGTTGTGTTTCTCAACAGATATGGATGCTGAATGTTTTGCAAGTGATGCTTCCACAAGGCGCAATTCATTTGAGAAAATTCCATTGGCACCAGGGAAAGTTATCATGTCTACTTTGTCAACGGCATAGTTTTGCTTGATATAATCTATGACAGGCTGTTGAGTTCTTCCATCAATGCAATTTATAGCAGTTCCAAATTTGTATTGCTCTTTCATCGATGATTAATTACTAGGAGGTTTTTCTTTTATGGTATGACATATTATTCAATAATAATATCTAATAATATTGTACCTTATATCGTGGTGACTCCATGAGATATTGTAGACAAGAATACAATGGCGTTTAATAGTAATAGGAGAATTGCATGAAAATGGAAAGAAGGAGAAGCAATAGCAGAAGCAGTAGAAGACCCAAACTTTGACAGCAAGCTTGACCTTATTACTTAAGGCGGCAGACCTTTTGTAAATGGAGCACCTGCTAACCAAGATTTCAAGGGAGAACTGCACCTTCATAATCAATTATATCCTAGCCATGCAGACTGAAGTAAATCCTTCAGAACGGTATCGTATCGACACAATTTTCAAACTAAAACAGCTTGCCGAATTCCATAATCCCAAATCCTTTAGAGATATGACAAGACAAGACATAGTTGACTTTCTAGATAGACTGAAAAAGAGAAAAGAAGGAGACGCAGCTTTAGATAGACCTATTATAGCAAGCGATATGTGTGTGTGCTTTTTCTTATTACTATTATTATCAAGGTTGTTGTTGTTGTCTCCTTATACTTTCCTCGGTAACCATTTGCGTGAGGATGTTCACGACACCGTATAATTCCTCTATCCCTCCCGCAAGGTCTGAAATCGCATTTGCAAAGCTCCTTTGAATTTCATCGTTGGTTAGTTTTTTGCCTAGCTCCTCGAAGTACTGTTCCATTGTGTTATAGGCTTGCTGTCTCTCCTCTGCACCCTGTTTTAGTTTCCTTAGCTTCTCGATAATCCTCATGGCTTGATCTTCTTCCTGTCCTCTTCTATCTACTCCTTCTCCTTCTCCTGCTCCTCCTTCTTCCCCTGTTCCCATACCCATATATCGACTATACCAAGATTCATTCTCTATTAGGGGTACATATAACCTCTATGATGATGAAGTAAACTCTAACCTCACATTATGATGCCATTATGTAGGAGGATATCGGACATTATTGGTCGGCTACGTTTTTTGCTTATTTTGTGACGGAACAGTGGCACCGACGTCATCCTTAGTAGTTGCAGTACGGAAGTAAGCGAGTCGACGCTCCTACTACTGCCCTTTTACCCTCTTTTCATTACTGTATTATATCACTACCATCGGCCACCACTATATGAAAACATATACCCAGAGCTTAAATCATGATGTACATTCTAGCCCGACATTAGATCGACATAAAGTTAAATTCACTAAATACAGTATTATATTAGCAGATACAGTATGTAACTATTAGCTTTAGAGAAGATACAGGGTCAATAGTTAAAGTTTTAAGCACAATCAATCAGACTATTGACAAATTTCTTCCTTGGGACCATTAATGATGGTTCGGAAATTCAACAATGTAGTAAATCATTCGAGGCCACAGATTGTTTTATGTAGCTCGTTGTTCTTCCAAAGTGACTTGCCACTGTTTTTAAATGAGTGAAGATAAAATATGATAGATGAAAGATAATGAATCTATGTGGGTATGTAAACATTGCCAGTTAGTTTTCGCCTTTGATTCACACATTAGAGCACACAAAATGCTGACAGGCCATACTAGAATTATCAGATATGAATTACCATCTACAAATACCGTGAGAGAGTCAGAGCATATTTAATAAGGTGCAAGAGCAAAGCCAAATTTGTCAACAATATCAAGAGAATTTCCAATACGAGACAAAATAGTTGCATTATTTTTCCTTATCATACTTCAACTCTTACCAAAGATCTTCACTACTCTGACTGAGAATCTGTAAGATAACAGAAGTAGAAATTACATATATCATTAATCAATTTCTGTTCGATATCAAGAGATGTATTATCAAGATATATGGAACACATAAGAACAAGTAAATTTTCCAGCCAAGAATAATGCGGCTACATAGTGCGTCTTCTGAGATCCACAACATCAGCCAACTTGTTTGGGTTGGACTCAATATGGCGGCACAATAATTTAATATCTATGCATAATAGCAAATGGAAGAGTAATTATGAGACTTTTCAAATAGGGAATTAGATTCACATCTAACAAGCAAACAAAAGATCATAGAGAGATGGTAGCAGCAGGACTACGCTTGTGCAAGCTTTTTTCTATCATCTTCTTGACCTTATTGACATGTTTTTCAGGTATTCCTAGCTTTCTTGTCGCATCTTTTAGCTGCATATTTTTGTCGACTAGCAAGTGCAGTATCGGGTCTATCATTTCATAATTCATTCCTATTTCCTCTTCTGCCATGTGATTGTCCCAGAGCCGCGGGCTGCTCTTCTTTTGAACAATCACTACAGGAATACCCAGATATTCTGCAAGGGCTCTTACCTGTGTCTTGTATAATCCAGCTATTGGCATGATATCTGCGGCTCCATCTCCAAACTTACTAAAATATCCAATTTGGACTTCACTCTTATCAGAAGTGCCTGCCACAAGATATCCATTAATCCCCGCATAGTAATATAGAAGGCTCATGCGAATTCTTGCCATCAGGTTTCCTCTTGCGCCCTTGTCCTCTGGAAGAATCTCTTTATATTTTCTGATTATTGGGTGGATATCAATAATGTGATATCTTATCCTGAGCTTCTTGGCTAGATCTATTGCATGGGTGGTATCATCATTTGGAGTAGTGTCACTTGGCATAACAAGTCCAAGCACCTTTGAAGCCCCAAGTGCATTTACACTTAATTTCATAACGACAGACGAATCAAGACCACCGCTCAACCCTATTACCAGCCCCTTTGCTGAGCTTTTCGAAATATAGTCGGAGATGAACTTCTCTATTTTTTTTGATATCCTCTTGTAATCTTGACCAAGTAGTTCTTCGAGCGTGCTTGGATTCACACTGCTATGGATCAGCTGGCTAGGAGTATTAATACCCTCTACCAGAAATGTAGTTTTAGATGTCATCAAATAATCACAAAGATGTTTAGATTTTGGTCAGCAAGCATATACTACATTTACCAAATACTGGCAAGATACATCTTTGAGTAACATGATTTAACCCACGAATGACTATAAAACCAAAGATAGAAATGGAGCAACTAGACATCCCACTGTATTCATAATTTAATGAGATTGCAAGTTTTGATGGAAATGGGATATCATTTTTCAGAGATACAAGATTTTCCAACAGTTGTATACATCACATAAGCATAGAAATAATTTTGGCCGCCCTCGCAGCGCCCTTCATGTTCATTGCATTTCTTCTGCATCCGATCTTTTCCTCGATCAGATGGTCGAGTCGAAAAATATCTTCATACTTGAAGCCAAAGCGTGCTGCACCTTGCTCCTGCTCAAAGTGGTTCTTTATCGGTATAAAAATTCCAGGCGTTCCGTATGCCGTAGACTCATCCATCGTAGATCTGCCAGCTAACGATATTACGAGATCAGCAGCGTAGATTAGATCATGCATATTGTTGACAAAACCAAGGTTACGATACTTCAGGGAATCAGGCAGTCTTAGCGAAGGGCCAGGCACGATTATGAGTTCGGAATCTAACTTGCTTTGAAGTGGACGATGCACCTCTATTGCCTTTTGAATCAGGTATTTGCCAGCATCTGTTCCCCCGCCACTGACAAGTATTGCATTTTTCTCAAAACCAAATCGTTTGCGCAGCGTATTGCGGTCGGCGCTAACCTGCCTCACTACAGGGCCAACGTAGCGGATATTTCCTCTGTCGTCTCCAATCTCAGGAATGATGACACAGTCGCATGTCTGCATAATATTATGCATTAACTTGTTCATCTTTTTCTCAATTATTGACGCTAGGCCTTTTGTAAAACGGGTTTCGGTAATGTCGGTTATCAGTACGCGCCTTTGACCCATCTTGTTGCCCACTGTAATAGAGGCGAAGTCCTCATCGCTTACTATCAACCCATTACGGTTGTTCAGAATTTCCTTTGCAATAGCCTTGCACTTTTTGTAATACAAATAATACCTCAAGATCCACGTGAATACATGCTGAAGCTGTCCGGATTCGACAATGAATTTATCAGGTTTGTAAACGTTGAGGGACTTGAATCCTTTTCTTGCGATCAGGATTGAAGCTCCTTCACCACTTACAAACAGGATGTCAGTTTTTAGTTCCTCTGCAATGGCAATGTCGCGGGTTGCATGTCCAAGCCCAATTGGGCTTGTAAAAAAAGTGATCATAGGGATTATTAGATTATCTTGCTACTACATTACATTGCTATCAGCTTTACATGATCCATCTTTTTGTTTGACTGGAATTTCTTGGTCATGTCCTTTATCTCTACAGCTTCGCCGTTTAGTAGGAAAATTTCAAGGCATCGGTCTCTGTCTATCTTGTTGTGTATATGGGTAGTGATCAGCTTATCATAATCGTGTCGCATTTCTGTCACCTGATCGTCTGATTTTTCATCGTGTATTGCCAAAAGAACTGCAAAAAGATCGCCATACAAATCCTGCCTGTCCTTTTCTTCTGCCAAAAGATTTCTGATGCCAGCTCTTACGATCTCAGATCTGCCAGAAAAGCCTAATGCTTTCTGCAAGTTGTCTATCTCTGTCAAGATATCGTTATTAAGTGAAATACTAACTATCGTCAATGCGATGTATTATTATTAAGTTATTTATAAGGAATTCCATATTTTTTAATAACAAAGGTATATATCTTTAATAACAATCAGAAAAAGTAGGATGAATCGGAGCAGAATCGCTCTATCAGCCATTGCCATATTGATTCCACTTGCAAGGATTGCCACTGCACAGACTGCGAGGCCAGCTCAGCAAGGTAGAAAAGAGCATGAAAAGATCACAGTTATTGCGTCCTTTTACCCGCTTTACGAATTTGCCTCCAGAGTTGTTGGCGACAGGGCAGAAGTGTCAAGTCTTGTCCCGACAGGTATAGAGCCACACGACTGGGAGCCTACAGCAGAGGGTATTTCAAGAGGGCACTCGGCCGATGTGCGGGTCATCAATGGTGCAGGTTTTGAAAAATGGGCAGAGGAAATGAAAGCCAAAGTTATTGTTAACACTAGCGAAGGGATCGAATTTGATCATAAAGAAGAAAAGGGAGCTGAAGATGAGGAGCATGGTCATGGAGGTGCTGTGGTGGTTGTTGTTGGAGTTAACCCTCACATCTGGCTAGACCCGCTAGACCCAACGCTTGCAAAGCATCAGATAGACAAGATTCGCAATGTGATGGCCAGATCAGACCCGGACCCGGCCAACGCAGATTATTACAATCAAAACACTGACCGATTTTCCGCAGAGCTTGACTCACTTGATGCTTTTATCAGGTCAGAGCTTGCCGACTGTGACAAATCAGACTTTATAGCATTTCACGACGCATTTACCCACTTTTCAAAAAGGTATGGTCTGAAGCAGCACAGCATCCATGGAGTTTCGCCGGAGGGGGAAATATTGCCGCAGACAATTCAACAGATAATTGAGCTTGCAAACGAATTAGACATCAATGTCATTTATTCAGAAGATCTGATTGACAGCAGGCTTGCAGATACAATTGCCAACGAGATCCCAAATGGCAAGGTGCTAGTAGTGAGCCCAATTGAAGGAATTGACAAAGAGGAACAGGCAGCAGGTATCGGAGATATTGACAAGATGAAGCAGAATATTGCAAATCTGAAGGAGGGTCTAGAATGCAGATAGTCGAGGTCGACAGACTCTCATATGGATATTCGGATAGCTTGGTTCTGAATAACATCTCGTTCACAATTGAGGAGGGAGACATACTTGGAATAATAGGTCCAAACGGCGCCGGCAAGACTACACTTTTCAGCTGCATGCTAGGGCTGCTTAATGACTACACAGGCACAATAAAAATTCTTGGAGAGGACATCAAAAAGAAGAACAGCAAAGTCTTCAAAAGCATAGGATACATACCTCAAAAGAAAACTATTGAGCAGAACTTCCCCGCAACGGTTGAAGAAATTGTGTCACTTGGGATCACTATTACTGGCAAAACATCTAAACAGAAAATAGCTTTGGCGCTTGAAACTGTAAATCTGCTTGGACAAAAGGATCGCAGAGTAGGCGAGCTATCTGGTGGCCAGCAACAGCGTGTACTGATAGCAAAGGCAATGGTGAACGATCCTAAGCTCTTGATACTAGATGAGCCAGTGACAGGCATCGATCTTGAAATGCAAAACAAGTTTTATTTGCTTTTGAAAAAGCTGAATCAGGAGAACAAGATCACCATAATCTGGGCGTCGCACGACCTTGATGCAGTTAACAGATTTGCCACAAGCGTAGCATGCATCAACCGCTCAATGTTCTTCCACGGCAAGACATACGAATTTTTTGAAAATCCGGATCTCCTCAAGGCATATTCAGAATCTAGCATGCAGGCTCACATGCACCTACACAACCACACCCACATGGGATGAGATATAGATGAGTTTGGAAGTTTTGGAGTTTGGGTTCATGCAGCGCGCACTTATTGCGGGCATTGCAGTGGCGATAACCTCATCGGTAGTCGGGCTGTTTCTTGTACTAAGACGCAACTCGCTATTTGGGGATGCACTTTCTCATGCTGCGTTCGGAGGCATAGCAATAGGGCTTGCTACCAACATTTACCCTCTTTGGACTGGTCTCACGCTTTCCATACTAGGAGCGGTGGGCATCACAAAGTTACGTCAATCTACCAAGATACCGGCGGATGCGACTGTCGCAATACTGCTTTCGTCAGGCCTTGCACTTGGCATACTACTCATAAGCCTGTCAGGCGGATTCACGCTTGACCTGTTCAGCTTCTTGTTTGGAAGCATCATGCTTGTCAGCATAGAGGACACCCTTGCGATACTGGCAATGACGGGTATCATTCTGTCCATAATCATCCTGCTCTATAGGAAACTGATGTACATCACCTTTGACGAAGAGCAAGCACGGGTTAGTGGCCTGCCAATTTCAAAGCTAAACTATCTTTTCATAATTCTTGCAAGTGTGGCAGTCATTGTGTCGATGAGGCTTGTGGGGATCCTACTTGTCTCGTCACTTTTGGTGATCCCAAATGTCACTGCGCTATTGTTTAACAAAGGATTCAGAAAAACGGCTCTCATATCGGTATTAATATCAATATTTTCAGTAGTAGCGGGTATCGCAATTTCATATACTGCAAATCTGGCGCCTTCAGGAACAATAGTACTTGTCTCAACTGCAATGTTTCTGACTGTGCTTGCAGCTAGGTATTATTCAAAAAAGAAGCAAATAGTCAAAAAATTGGAAGAGGCTAGAAACTAAAATCTCCGCCGCCAAAGTCGCCGCCAAAGTCGCCGCTGGAATCAGAGGCACCACCGCCGTCTGCTCCGGCACCACCGTCTTCGACTCCGGCGGAGTCGCCTGAATCTGCAGCGGTTCCAGATCCTTCATCGCCTACAATACCGCTCTCGTCAGGACTCATTGCCATCCCCAGCATGGACATCATGGACATAAAGAACATGGCATTCATGATACCGGAGAACAGCATCATCGGGATCCACATACGGTTATTGTCCATGTAGCCTTGAAGCTGCTGCGTCTGGCCGTTGTTTTGCCACTGTTGGATCTGCTGCCATTGCTTCTCTAGTTCCTGCTTTTTGGTGTTAAGTAATTGGAGTCCAGTGTGGCTGATGGTCAGCTCTATCTTCCTTCCAAGCAAGCCCTTCTTTTCAGTGCGAAGAACAAGCCTTTGTCCAATCAGATCATTTACAATTAGCTCAATTTGGGCCTTGTCCAGCCTGGTAACCTTGGCAATTTTGTCAATAGTCTTTAGTCCTCGTCCAATAGCGTCCAGCACGATAAAGTGGTTAGGACTCTCATTGATTCTGACACTTGACATTTCACTAGTAATATTCACAAAGCAGAATTTAAACTCTTTTTTAGAGGTTCTGTCACATCAGAAGCTCATTCCCCTGATGTAACAGGGTGGCTCATTTTGGATGGATAGAGGGCAACAACAGCTATAAGAGAAATCGTTTTAATATCAAGTAATAAAAGTGGCAAAAAAATAAGAGAGGAGTGAAGGGCTACTGCTGTGTACGCCACTTGCCCACATAGTACACGCTGCAGTCATTGCAATACTCGAGATCCACATGTGGTGCGAGTTCGCACTTACAGTTTCTGCAACGAACTGGGGTCAATGTACCCGAGACAATTTCGGTGAGACCGATCGTCTCGTTGACATCCTTCACAATCTTTGTCATTTACTTCAACTCCTATCAAGGTGAGTAGCAGATAGGCGCCTAGCCAGATCCACATCCACTAAAGCCGCATTCGATGCACATATCACATCCTTCGGTGATTATCAGTCGGGCATTACATGTCGGGCACCGATCCTCTTGTATGTCCGTATGCTGCATGATGGCAGATATTGAAGCAGACTTCTTTGCTGCAGATAGGGTCTCGGAGGGTGGAATAACCGTCATCGCTGCAGGCTTTTCGTCCTGGGTCTCTGAGTCTTTGAATATCTTTTCCATTTGCTGTAGAACGTAGGGCTCTTCAATATTGTTGAGGACATAATCAACTACGTACTTGCTGGGCGTAACAGCAAACGCCCTTTCGCCGGTGTTCTGTCCAGTGATGTGAAGTACCTGTTCATGACGGGAACCATCTCTAAAGACGGTAACACCTTTCAAACCAAGCTCATGAGATAGCAGATATGCACATTTGACATCTTCTGCTGTCACGTCTCCGGGCATATTGATAGTTTTTGCGATGGCGTTACTGATCCATTTCTGCCATACGGCCTGTGCCATCACATGATCCGTCCAGTGGATGTCGATTGCAGTCACGAATATCCGCTGCATCCACTCAGGAATCTCAGGTAAGCCCCGGACAGAGCCATAGTTGTTTGCAATCTTGGTCAGTATTTCGTCTGAATAAAGGCCGTTTTCTTTCAGCATGCTTTCAAACACCTTATCAGCATAGAAGAAGCGACCTACAGTCACGCGCTTTTCATACACGAGTGCAAACACAGGCTCTACGCCATTTGCTGTGTCTGCGATCATTGAGAGCGTGCCGGTTGGGGCAATAGTTGATGTCCATGAATTACGTATGCCATGCTTCTTGATCTTTTCAATAAGCGTGTCCCAGTCGTATGTGTGCGTCTCTCTTGGCAGCTCATAGTATCCTGCCACAGGTATCCGGCCCTTGACATAATCACTGTTCTCAAATAGAGGGAATGATCCACGCGATTTTGCAATGGCGACACTTTCATCCATGCTCAAATATGACACCGCTTCTGCAAGCTTATTCATGAATTCATATCCATCCTTGGAATCATATGGGATCTTGAGCAGGAACAACAGATCAGCGATGCCCATAATACCAAGGCCTATTCTACGTGTCTCTTTTGTCGCAATCTTGACCTCGTCTACAGGGTACTTGTTCATGTCAATGACGTTGTCTAGGAATCTTGTCGCAAGTCTGATCGCCTGCTCGTAGCGCTGCCAGTCAAACTCATAGGCACCATCAGCTTTGCGTTTGACAAAGTTTGCCAAGTTGATCGAGCCGAGATTGCATGATTCATAGGGGTAGAGCGATTGCTCGCCACAGGGGTTAGTGGCACGCAGTGGCCCGCCTCTTGCCCCAATGAGAGGGTTGTACTTGTTAATATTGTCAAAGAATATTATTCCAGGTTCAGCACTCTTCCACGCGCTCAATGCGATCAGGTCCACAAGCTGCTGTGCGTCAATTTGCCTCATTGGTTCCTTCATCCTTGGACTGCGTAGAGGATACTTGTGATTGCCATCCTTGCTAACAAGCGTCTTCCAAAAGTCATCCCAGATGCCTACACTTACATTAAAGTTCTCAAAGACTCCTGGCTTTGTCTTGGCCGTCACAAACTTTTCAATGTCTGGGTGCCATGCCTCAAGGATGCCCATGTTAGCTCCGCGGCGCTTGCCTCCCTGCTTGACGACATCGGTGATGGTGTCAATGATGCGCATGAAAGATGTGGGCCCCGATGCAACGCCTGATGTCGATGCGACAATGTCACCCTCCGGCCTCAGGTCAGAGTAGTTGATGCCCACTCCGCCGCCTGACTTGAAGATCATGGCCGCGTCAGTGGATGCTTTCATGATGCCGGCCATATCATCGGGCATGTCAAGCACAAAGCACGCTGACAGTTGTCCAAGCTTTGCGCCGGAGTTCATCAGTGTGGGCGTGTTTGGCAGATAGTCCCGTGAAACCATCAGGTTGTAGTATTCCATAACCCGCTCTTCATAGTGCGCCATCTTGCCCTCCGCTACCATCCTAAGTAGGTCCTTGAAGCTGATCTTCATCTGTCCCTGCTGTGCGCAGTAGATATAGTGTCGGATCATTGCTTCAAAATGGTACTTGTTCAGATAGTAGCTGCCAATGTGCAGCTTGTTGTCAAAGTCATCCAGCTTGCCATAGTAGCGATCTGCCTCGTCAATGTTCTGTGTGTAGCCGCCGGTAGCTGCAAATATAGTAGAATCGTGCATTACGTCCGCAATTGCGACCAACGTTGCAACCCGTTCAAACATCTGTTTTGGACCTTCAATGGTCTCATTATTGCTGTCGCGCAACAAATACCGCGCAGCAAGCACCCTTAAGGAATTAATGTCAAGAGCCTTGTCCACTTCATCCAGATCCTTCTTGTTGAGGATCTTCATCTTCTCATCGCGCACTTTACGCCTTTCATGCCTGTAGAGTATGTAGGCCTTGGCTGTCTCGGATAGCCCCTCTTCAATAAGTATAGACTCCACCATGTCCTGCGCGTCTTCTACGCTTGGAATAGTCTTTTCACTCTGCTGAATCATCTTTTGTACTACCTTTGCGCCCAGCCGGTCAGCCAGAGGGTAGTCAGGCTTGCCCGTTGCAATGAGCGCCTTATATATTGCGTTTGAAATCTTGGGCTGCTCGAAAGAGACTATGCGCCCATCACGTTTCCGTATCTTTGCAATCAGCGTTTCCTTAGAATTGTTATTAAACTCAGTTACTCCTGCCATTTAGCCATCCCAATCCGTAGAAAGTTACGCATAATTCCATTTATAGAGTGGGTAATATCGTACTGTGACATTTAATACTAAAACAGGATTAAGCTTTTAATAAATATGCACTTACACCATAACATAACCAATATAAAAATATTAAAGAAACGTAGTATATGAAAAGTCTTCATAATGCAACTCAACAAAGTACAAGATGATTGTTTCGCAACAGGGAATAATAGAGTGGCGGTGCTGCCTTGGCAGCTGCAATTATAAATACAGAGGCACCTTGTGAGGCGACTTGCAGAACTCACATATACCTACACCCCCTTTTGATCGCTGACCGCACGTTGTGCAGACTGCAAACCCAATACTAAGGCGTAGAAACGGCAGTTCTTGTGCAGCAGTCTCTATTGCATTTTTCATTTCGTCCGGCGACAGGTTTGTCAGATCAAGCGATGCTGCAAAGCCTCCATTCAGTAGCTTGTCAATTGCCAAACATTCTTGAATTGCAGCATCACCGTCATTAAGTATATCTCGGCCATGGAGCGTCATCCCTTGGGAATAGCTGGCTGTATTATGGGATTGCAGAAGAGAGACCTTGCCATACTTCTCAGAATCGAGTAAGGCGAACCGTGACCCGCTGTCATCTGAAACCATTGCAATGCCAGCTCCTTCCTCTCCAAGCTGTTTGCCCTGCCCGTTGGTAACTTCAGCAGCAGTCCTAAGCACCTTCTGAAGCACCTCACTTGAGGACTCTCCCAGTACGTTGTAGACCGACTCCCGGGTGCCAGTAAGGTTGAGTGCTATGCTAGCTGTGCTCATCTGCATCAACTGACTTGCACTTGCAAATGCAGGCATCATTCCCTTTTTGACATAGTCGACAATTGTTTTCTTTCGGAGCGACATTGCAGCAAGCGACGGTTTAATCATGAGCGCAAGCTTGGCGCGGAAGTAAGTTTCGTCCTTGTTCGATTCATATGCAAGCCTTGGCAGGTTTATCGAAAGCAAATGGAACGACATTGCAGCTGTAGTTTTGACGTCTGCCTTCTTGATGCCGTTGTTTGCCCGCACCTTGTTCTTGCCAATCGAAATTATGCCTCCGCTTCGTACTGCTGCGATGAGGTGTTCAAGGCTATCCTTTATCCTACCCGTCAGCGCAAGGCCAACTCTGGGCATGGGCGTATTATCGACATGCCTCCTGTAGCCGTCCAATAGCGCATTGAGCTGCTGGGAATTTAAGCTGTCAGCCTGCACTGCAATGGTGGTTACGGGCATGCCAACAGCATAGGATGGTGCAGCTGACGAGGCTAGAAGTGCCCTTGCAAACCGAGAGGCAATGTCCTCGGAGGCATTGACGTTGTTAAGAAGTGCCGACACGTAGCCTTCGAGCACGACTTCTGTTGATGCCTCTCTTGAAAGGAGCGAGATCAGTGGTGGCAGGGTTGCGACAGCATCATCAGAGCTTTTAATTGGGGGGATTCTAGTCATATTCAAGAATCTCCCTTTTAGATCTAAGCCGCCTTCCAGCTCTGACAGGTCGATGAATACAGTATCTGGCAATAAACCCCAGACATCTGCATTAGAAATGTGGATCTCGCCTGCCAAATGCATATCGGCAATATCCTTTGGCAGCATGTTGAACAGCAAGTATTCAGAAAAGACTGCACCAGCAGTCCTTGTCATGACACGCTCTATTCCGTTTCGAGCTGCCTCGTCTTGGGAGAGCATCTGAACAATGTCTGAGGACGGGAGACCCAACCGCGCTAGCTTATTTCTATATTCCTCGTGGCCGTGCTCTATGAGAATAGAGTTGACAGTCTCACGTATGAGCGATGATGTTAGATAAGCGGTCTGGAACCTATAGATCTTGTTCTCGACTTCTTCAGTGATCTTGTGGGCCTGCTCAACTGGCAAATTGGCTTCTCTTACAAGCGATTGGATTATCTTGTGGGAATTGAACTCCTCAATGGTATGCTTGTTTGTCCTCACATACATCTTACCGCTCTCGATGATTGAGCGCTCCTCGATCTGGCGGGCAAGGCTCAGCACCAGTTTGCCAAGGTTCGTGATCGTGTACCGACGCTCTGTCTTGTTGAGGGCAACCAGCAGCTGGCGAAGCAGCTTCCTCAGGTGATAGGCAAACTTGCCCGACTCTTTCTTTGATTTAAAGCCCGCAAGAGCCTTTAGTTCCGAGTATGTTAGAGGGCCTTTTGCATTCAATATTCGCAAAATGTCGATCCTGTTAGGGCTAGCCATCACAGAGAAAATCATCCTTACCCGCCTTGACGCGGATTCTAAAAGTCCGCCCTTCTTGGAATCCTTTTGATAATCAAAACTCGGCTGTTCCATTACGCCTCATGATCTAGATAAATGATTAAAACTACTTTGTAAAATATTTTTAACTAACTGCACGATCCGCTCTATGTTGATCAAATCTACCTTGGTTGACTATTCTAGCTTTCAACCAACACCTCAGTCTTTTCAGCTGGCGTGTCCTCCAGCTTTTGAGAAGGAATGCTAGACGGGACCTCAGGAAGCCTCGCTTTAGCCTCGTCCTCAAGTGTTCCTTCGACCTCGTGAAGTATTGAAAGAGCCTCTGTATCCATAGGGGTCGAGATTCTCGCATCTGCCTTGATATTTGCGTTGAGGAGCACATCTGCTGTGACTGTCGAGACTTCAGAGAGTACTTCGTTAGCGGCGGGAATAGCCCTAGTCAGCTCAGTCTGGATACCCTTTATCATCTCAATCGTCGGCTCTATGGCGTCAAGGATAGCAGCAAATTCGTTGATCGTACTGAAGCGGATCACTACTGCCTCAAGTGCTAGGCCGGTGTGTTGAGTGTTTCTACGCAGTCGCCGCAC
The DNA here is from genome assembly GCA_036519825.1 of Nitrososphaera sp. Classification (GTDB taxonomy): domain Archaea; phylum Thermoproteota; class Nitrososphaeria; order Nitrososphaerales; family Nitrososphaeraceae; genus Nitrososphaera. The sequence goes on from DATDKS010000157.1 coordinate 40,498, forward strand.
GTTGATCAGTTCGGTTGCAATAATCTTTGCTCGGGCATTATTGCCCGCCTTGATATTGGTAGCTATCTGCTCTAGAAAAGACGTCTCCATGGAGGCGAACTTTCCGTCGAGCAGCTTGAGACGCCCAAGCTGGTTGTACACGACACCTGTCGCGTTAGTGATCTGGCTCATGAACTGCTGACGCTTGTCTCCGCCCGTCATCTTACTGTCACTATGCCAGATTAAAGGGAAAAAAGTCAAGGTGTCGAAGACAATATACTAAATACTATCATAAAGCTAAGCTACAAAAAAATTTGTGTCTTATAGTAGCAATCCAAATGGCATACAAGAATCAGATGCTCGTCAGCGACGATGATCATAGCCATCTCCTCTTAAAGTAAAACGGGTCAAGCTACATCGGGGCGCGGAAGCAAGCTCGAGTTCAGTGCTGCGGTAATTATAATCGCGTTTGCGACCAGCTTTTCACCATGGAGTGTTGTAACCCTAAAGTTAGAATGGCTTATATAGTATGTGCTCGTCAGCCCCACATCTAGACGAAGAAGAAGAATTTCTTGCGTGAATGGCACTTGTATATACCAGATTCATTCAAACATACATTACAGAATGATAAATAATATGCCGAGGGATTACAAGAAAAAGATAGTGGGATTCTAGATAATAGGAGCAACTATTTCTGGAGCATGAGACCGTGCTTGGGATCATAGCCTGCAACCCTCACAGGGGTGCCTATCGGTAGGTCGGCAGGAGTCTTGATGTCAGGGAGAAATCCTGACGCTCTCAGGGGTGCATTGTCTAACTTGAACACTACCCACGCGTACGAGCCGACATCTTCAAAACCTTCCGGCACAACTGCTTGGATAGTGTATGTCACGACAATGCCACTACCTTCAAGATCAACTTGCTCAAATTTGTTCCCAGCACATTTTTCACAAAAGAATACAGTCTCCAGCATCAGGTGGCCGCACTTGACGCATTTTTGGGCCAAGATCTTTTTCCTGTTTGCAGCCTCGATGAACTTTTCCAATGTACTTTTATGAGTCGATAATTTCTCCTCTATCATTTCCTATCCACTTTCTTGAATATATGAACTGCCGCGCTAGCGCCAGTGGCCCCAAAGTTGTGAGTGAGGGCAATCTCTGAATTTGGAACTGTACGTCCTCCGGCTTTGCCTGTGAACTGCTCAAATACCTCGACCACTTGTCCGACACCTGTTGCACCGATCGGATGCCCTTTTGATTTCAAGCCGCCGGACGGATTTACCGGGATCTCGCCGTTAAGACGTGTTGCTCCATCCCTTACTGCATGAACGGCCTTGCCCTTTGGGAAGAATCCAAGATCTTCAATGTCGATTATCTCTGCTATTGTAAAGCAATCATGCACTTCGGCAAAGTCAATATCCTTTGGAGTCACTCCGGCCATCTTGTAGGCCTGCCTTGCAGCATCCACTGTACTCGGAATGGTCGTAATATCTTCGCGCCCTTGAACAGCTGCTGGCGAAGCGCCCCTGCCAGATCCAATCACTTCGATGTATGGCCTGTCGCTCTTTTTCGCAAACTCTTCACTACATAGAATAACTGCAGATGCACCATCAGAGAACGGGCAGCAGTCAAGCAGCTTCAGCGGCGAAGCCACCACTGGTGACTTTAGCACATCGTCGACAGTTATTTTCTTGTGTACATGTGCCTTTGGGTTCATAAACCCATTTTCATGGTTCTTGACTGCAACATGAGCGAGGTCTTCTTCGGTTGCCTTGTGGGTAGTCATGTAGGCGCGAGCCATTGATGCAAAGAGCCCAGGGAACGATGCACCGTTACCACCTTCATAGAAAAAGTCAGAGCAGTAAGAGAACAAGGTCGTGCTACGGGCCGTGCCAGTATGCGTCACCTTTTCAACACCAAGCGCAAGGAGGCAGTCATAGAATCCGGCTGCTACATTAGCATAAGCTTCTCTAAACATCACGGAGCCCGAGCCGCACGCCGATTCAATTGTAAGGCCAGGAACGTTAGGAATTCCAAGATTACTCATGATGACAGGCGCCATATGAACCTGCTTGTCTGCAACCCCGAAAACGTTTGAAATGTATCCAGCCTGGATCTCTTTTGGAGTAATCCCAGCAGACTCAATGGCATCTTTGGCCGCATTTAGCGCAATCTCTACGATGCTTTCGTTTAATTTTCCATATTTCGTGCTGCCCGCACCAAGAAGGCAAACTTTGTTGGTTGTCATCTCATAAAAGTTGCTTTTTTGTATATAAATAGCTTAAACACCCTTGATATGTAAGAATCATAGTAGATGTGTAGTAAGGAATAGTCTGAACGGGTCTCTGCCAGCAAGTCAGGCAGAAATCAGTCTTAACTGGCAGGTTGCAGTGCAGAGCCATACACGCACACTCAGGCATTATTGAAAATTTTTTCTATTTCATGACGAATCTGTCATTACAACCAAACTTGTACAATCTGCAGCTCAAAGGCTCGCCATGGCACAGCCTATCGACTTGTAGTATTCTCTGTGTGCCTCATTGGGACGAGATCATGTTCTGCAATCACAATGTCGCCAGCGGTGAGTTAACGTCATTTCACCTGTCACCAACGCGCGCTTTTTTTCTTTTGAGCTACAGAACCGTAACCAGGTATCCCTTCAAGAAGGATGAGACGTAGAAGTTCAAAACAGATGGGATTAAGCAAGCATTATTGAAATATGAAGGAAAGGATCGGATTAATATGCGCAGGTCTGCCAAGATCTCACCCAGTTGGTGTATACCCTTGTCGTCTGTGAAAAGCCGGCTGCTGCAAGGAGGATAGCTCAGGCACTTGGTCAGCCGACGGAGTCTAGGCCAGGCGGCATTTCCATCTTTGAGGTAAAAAACGGTCAGAAGCACTATAAAATCTGCACAGCGCTTGGACATCTGTATGGCCTGACCGATGTCACCAAGAACAGAAGTGTATATCCTGTACTTGACTTGGAGTGGGCGCCTGTTGCCGAGAATCCGCGAGTGGTCAGAGCTATCAAGATCATTTCCGAGCTAGCTAAAGATGCCTCATCATTCGTGCATGCGTGTGACTATGACCAAGAAGGAGAAGTGATAGGCCACAACATCTTACAATATACGTGTGGCGATAAATATGCAGAAGCATTAAGAGCCAAATTTTCGACACTAACTGACGAAGAGATAAGAAATTCGTTTGTCAATATGGCCAAGCCAAACTGCGGGCTCGCAGAGGCAGGCAGGTCGCGTCACATGCTCGATTTCATTTATGGAGTGAACCTGTCAAGAGCACTTGTTAGGTCGTTTAAGGCCGTCGGCAGATATCACAATCTCTCAATTGGGAGAGTGCAGGGACCGACGCTTGCCTTTGCAGTCAACAGGGAGATCGAGGTGAGGTTGCACATACCAGATCCCTACTGGATAATAACTGCGCAGTTTGACAAAGAAGGACAGATATTTTCTGCGCAGTATGAAAAGCCAAAAGTGGAGACGCCT
>DATDKS010000158.1:0-10335 GCA_036519825.1 Nitrososphaera sp.
AAGGATCATGAAACGATAATCAAGACGCTTAGGAAGAACGCTGACGAAGCTGAAGAGTTAGAAGACATGGCAACAAACGACTTTTTCCTGCAAGCAGTGGAAAAACATGAAAAAATGGCGTGGATGTTAAGGGCACATCTAGAAGGCAAGGACACGATCTAATCTTTTTTTCTTTATTTTTTTATGCCGATAGTTTCAAACCGATTCCTATTGAATCAGGCCAGAGAAACATACAGATGCTAAAAGATCGAAAAATCATTGGAAGAGGTGTATAGTAAGCCTTGACGAGCAGAGGCAATAACGAACCGCCTCTATCTAAAAGAAAAATTGAAACAATAAATCCTGCAACAGAAGAAGTGCTTAAAGAGTATGAGATAGTTAAAGAAGAACAAGTAATTGAATCCGTAAGACGAGCAAGAAATGCGTTTGTTGATTGGAAAAAAGACATTGATAAAAGAGCTGATCATCTATATTCAGTTGCTACTGAGCTGAGGAAAAACAAAGAAACTCTTGCAAAAACAGCGACACAAGAGATGGGGAAATCAATAAAAGAATCTAGAGCTGAAATTGACAAGTGTGCATGGACAATTGAGTATTTTGCGGATAATGCAGAGCTTTTCTTAAAAGGCGAAGTTGTTAATACAGATGCAAGAAAAAGTACTATAACATTTGAATCCTTAGGGGTTATAGCCAGTATAATGCCTTGGAACTTTCCTTATTGGCAAGGACTGAGGTTTGCAGCTCCATCGTTAATGGTTGGTAATACTATTGTATTGAAACCAGCAAGTGCTACAATGCAATGTGGAATAGAAATTCAAAAGACATTTCTTAAGGCAGGAGTACCAGAAGGTGTTTTTCAAGCGATGGTCGGAGATTCTAAAATTGCAGAATCGCTTATAGAGTTAGATGGAACTAATGCTGTGACATTTACAGGAAGCGTGCCTGTAGGCGCCAAAGTGGCACAGAGAGCCACTTCTAAACTGAAAAAAACTGTATTGGAATTAGGAGGGAGCGATCCATTCATTGTTTGCCGAGATGCAGACATTGAAAAGGCTTCTAGCGGTGCAGTCAAAGGAAGGTTCGTGAATTGTGGGCAGAGCTGTATCGCATCAAAAAGATTTGTAGTTGTTAAGGATATTGCAAATGAGTTCACTGAAAAATTTGTCCAAAAGACTGAAAAACTCAAAGTTGGCGATCCACTTGCAGACGATACAGATATGGGACCATTAGTTAACGCTAAGAGCCTTGAAAATATGGAGGGATTTGTGAAAAGATCTATAAAAGAAGGTGCTAAACTGCTTACTGGTGGCAAGAGAATTGAAGGCAAAGGTTATTTTTACATGCCAACTATTCTTACGAATGTGACCCCTACCATGGAGGTAGCCCAAGAAGAAGTATTTGGTCCCCTGGCACCAATAATTGTGGCTGATGATGAAAAGGAAGCGATAAATATTGCAAATGAGTCAAAATTTGGTCTGGGTGCAAGTATCTGGACGCAAAATCTAGAGAAGGCAGAAGAACTGTCATCATTGATAGAATCAGGGATGGTTGCGGTAAATAATGTGGTAATATCAGACCCGCGTGTTCCATTTGGTGGCATAAAAAATAGCGGATTTGGTAGAGAATTATCCAGACACGGTATGCTTGAGTTTGTCAATATCAAATCGATAAGATTCTATGATCAATTGGTTCATGGTCCATACGTGGAGTAAAAAAGAAGAGAGAGCAGTTCCATACCTTACAAGAAACAGGAAGAGCGAGGAGAGAGTGCGATAGAATTTGGATAAAATAACAAACAGCATCATGGAGAAAACGACCTTTGACGAAACTTTAGATAAAGAGAAAACAAAAGAGGAGGTAGTGTAACAATTACCTCGTCATCTTTGCGTGCAGAAAACAAGAATAAGACAATAGAAAATGTGCTGATACTTCAAGGCGGCGGATCTTTGGGGGCTTTTGCTTGTGGGGTGTTCAAGGCACTTGCAAAAAGAAGTATTAGAGTAGATATTGTTGCTGGCACCTCTATTGGCGGAGTAAATGCAGCAATTATAGCTGGTAGCAAAGACGCAAAACATCCAGAGCGCCTCTTAGAACAGTTCTGGTTAGAGTTATCTGAGAGCTTTGTAGACTTTGATAAAGTCACTTTTCCTTCAGCTTCTATGCCTAAAGTTATTGAACATCTATTACTGCCATATACTAATTTTTACCACTATTTTCCTACAGCCACATCCAAGCAGGAAGAAAATTATTATTCTTTAAGAGCGGATGATGATAGTGATGAACTTGCCATAAGAATGAAGCAACTAAGATCTTTCTACAGCTCGGCTTTTTTTGGAAATGATAAAATGTTTAAACCTAGATGGAGGCAGGAATATGCTCTAACAGACCCGGAGTATTTTACACCACAAAAATGGACTTATATCTATGATCACTCGCCTTTAGTAAAAACTTTAGAAAAGTATATTGATTATGATAAATTGAAGCCTAATGGATATCCTAATTCACGTTTGATCTTGACTGCAGTGAACATTTTAAATTCAGAACCATTGACTTTTGATAGTTCGAAGCAACAGATAACTCCTAAACACATTCTTGCGACTAGTGGTTATCCTTTATACAATTTTCCTTGGACTGAGGTAGAAAAAGGTGTATATGGCTGGGATGGAAGTCTATTGAGTAACACTCCGCTAAGAGAAGTCATAGATGCATCACCAATAAATGACAAGCGGATATTTTTGGTGGAAAACTATCCGAAGAAAGTTGATATTTTGCCTAGGAATTTGCTCGAGGTTCAACATAGGGCAAGAGATATAATATTTTCTGACAAGACCGAGCACAATGTAACCATGTCCAAAGTAATCTCACGCTACCTTCAGTATATTGAGGAGTTATATCAGATAATAGAAAAGCAGACGGATCACACAAAAATAGACAAAGAACAACTTAAAAGAATCCGATACAAGTACAAGAAATACAAACAAGAGCGTGGAGCTGAGATAAAAAGAGTGGTATATGTATCAAGAGATGAACCTTTTCCCTATATTTACGAAAATGCAGACTTTTCACCTGAGACAATCAAAAACTCAATCGAAGAAGGAGAAATGAAAACAAATCAAGCAATAGAAGATATACAATAAGTTATAGTATTGTCTTTGATGATGAAAGAAAAATCGAAGAAGAACAACTATTCGCAAAAAGGGCAATTGGGAAATGAATTAAGATCGCTTGTAATGGAACTCAAGCTTAATAACAAACTGCAGGATAGAAGGTAACTTGACAGAAGAAGAAGAAGAACTTGGACATGTGAGAATACATTTCCTTCTAGAAGCGATCTTGGCAGAGTCAATCCGCGCTATAGGTTTCTTATACGCTTCTCTGATAACAACAATAACTCCTAGCGCGTTTTATCTTTTCCATTCTAAATCTGCTATCTTATATTTTGTTTGTTTCTTTCTCCCCTCTCATCGAATATTCTCTAGTATTTTTTAATAGTTCTATTAAACAGAATAGAGATGGGTAAAATATGTCACTTCCAAAGCCTGGGTCTGTCCTTGATACTATTCCACCCTTCTTCCTGGGACCCAATCCGCTCAACTGTGATATCTTCGAAATAGCGATCAAGCACACTTTTTCTTTCCATTGAAAGCGGCGGAGAGCAATAATCTTCTTCTACCCAGTATGCATAGCCTGAATGTATTCTTGCATTCTCCAAGCCATGCTGCAGCTCCTCTCCAAATGGCCTAACCTTTGATATCTTGCCAGAGTTGAGCTCTTTCTTGAGATCTGCCATAAGTTCTCCTTTTGGCTTAGCCCTTACTACATACAATGTCATTCAAGTACAATATAATATGTGGCAACATCGACTAAAATAATTTGCTTAACAAAATAATCTGGATTCTTACTGTACCTTCTTCGACCACTGTCTGATGATTCTTTTTTTTATTCTTATATTGTAGGACTAACCAAGACAACAGCAGAGGGCAATAGAGAAAAAATTGTTGCAGTTTGACGGTGAGAAATATCTCAACCTAGAAACCTACAGAAAGGACGGACGGGCTGTCAGGACGCCTGTGTGGTTTGTCGAAAGCGATGGCACACTATACGTTCGGACTTCTGACGATACGGGCAAGTATAAACGCATACGCAACAATCCGTCTATTCAGATAGCTCCATGCGATATTCGGGGCAAGGTGAAGGGTAAGTGGGTCAAAGGAGAAGCAAGGATAGCCAATGAAGAAGAGAAGCTGAATGCGTTCAAAATGCTAGAGAAAAAATACGGCATGATATACAAGATGACGAGAATGGTTCTGTCAGGCAAAAATTATGTAGTAGTTGCTATACGCATGACATAAAAACCAGCTGGGTGCGCTAGATCTGCTTTGACCTTTTGCGCGCTGCTTCCATGCGCGGATCTTTTTCTGGGTATGGTCCCGACCTTGGCTCCTCGCCTAGCTGACCTGATGTGGCATCATTTAATGCCTGGTCGCGCTTGAATGGGTTCTTTCGCTCGGTGCTCATATATTGTCCCTCTTCAATATAACTTGACATCTATTGCTAATATGGCTTTACTAAAAATTCAATAAACACCTTATTCTAAGAGAAAATTATGGATAATAACAAGCTTTGCGAGCGGGTATTTGCCTTGAACGAGGACATAAGGTATGCTGGTGTGATCGACAGTGCAGGCACACTGGTTGCAGGCGGCATGCGCAAGGGCACTGACTCAATAGTGAACGAAACTGATGAAGAATTGTTCCTCACGCATACTGCATTGCGCAAGTCAATGAGGGATCGCTTTGATGCATCTATGGGAGGGGCAAGATTCGCTTATGTCGAGCGCGAAAAGGTGTCCATACTTACGTTTTACATGGGAGACAAGATTCTACTCGTCACACTTGAGCCAAACGTCGACTCACACACAGCAATAGACATTGCAGACGATACGCTTGAGGTACTAAACGGCAAGCAGTCATGACTTGAGCAAAATCTTGCCAGCATGCAGGCCTGCCTCCATCTTCTTTTGCGCCGCTTTTGCATCTTGAAGTGGGAAAACAGAATCTATAACAGGTTGGATTTTTTTTCTTATCACGAAATTTATCAACTCCTGCAGCTGTGCTTGTGTGCCTAAGAGAAATCCGGCCATGACTATTTGCTTGGTGTAAAACGTCCTAACAGGCACTGTCGCTTCGTTCCCTGATGTCATGCCACAAACCGCCATCTTGCCACCTTGACGAAGCGCGGCGATGCTTGTTGCCCAAGTTGCCGCCCCTACATGATCAATTACAATGTCAACGCCGGCGGAAACAATTTTCTTTACTTCATCAACAATGTCTTGTCTTGTTCTGTCGATGATATAATGGGCACCTAGCTTTTTCGCAAAGTCATGCTTAGAGTTGTCAGAGACTGTTGTTATCACTGTTGCACCAAGCGCCTTTGCAAGCTGGATAGTTGCCATTCCTACCCCACTCGATGCCCCATAGACAAGGATCTTTTTCCCTCTGCTGACACCATTCGTTTGCAGCATATTCCAAGCAGTGAGGTACGACACTGCAAGAGTGGCTGCTATCTCATCCTTTAGCGCGCTTGGTAGCCTGATGACATTTTTTTCCGGCACTGCTACGCGTTCGGCATAGCCTCCATTATAGTCACTAAAGCCTCCAATGATCTCAAATTGGCTGCAGAGGTTCCCATTCTTGTTATTGCCATTGTTACTGTCTTTTCTTCTTCTTGCTGTTGTTCTCTTACTTGTGCTTGTACAGTACTCGCACTTGCCGCAGGAAACACCGGGGTAAATCATTACCCTCTGTCCCCTGATAGGAGTAGTCCCAACAATATCACACCCACAGATATGAGGCAGTCTAATCTTTTTGCCTGCTGCCGCTCCTAATCCCTGCCTGGTCCAGATGTCGAGATGATTTATGCCGCAGTACTTGATATCAATGATAACTTCATCGTCCTTGCCTGCAACAGGATCAGGAAAATCTTCATGGTATTGTAGTACGTCTACGGGTCCATGCTCGAAAAACGCAACAGCTTTCATATTATTATTATTACCTTGGAAGCAGGTTGTGCATTGTCTTCAGATCTTCCCTAAACTGCTCCAGTTCAGGTGGAACAGCGATGTATATTGGGTCTTTAAGCGAGAGTGGCTTTCCTGTCTCCTTTGAGATCGTCTCTTTCTTTTTGTTCCACACCATAGAATTAAATTCGATTATATGCTTGGTGTATTTTGTCATTTCATTATCTCCTCCTCCTTTTTCTCCCTCTTCTATTCTGAACATTGCTTGCCTGTGGATGGTAGTTTCATTTGAGTACATCTTTGTCCAAAGTTCCTCTACGATAAATGGTATTACTGGAGCCATCAGTGCCAGGATCGTAGAGAAGCACTTGTGTAATGTATAGAGTGCTGACCTCTTGCCCATATACTTCTCATCATTATTATTATTGTTGTTGCTGCTGTGGCTGTTGTCATTGGTGGAATACACCCGCCCTTTGACCATTTCGATATAGTGGGCGGCAAACAGATGCCATGTAAACTCCCTAATCGCGTTTGCTGGAACGAAAAAGTTGTATTCGCTGTAGCCGCGCATGCATTCTTTGACAAGCCGAGTAAGCTCTGCTAGTATCCATCTGTCTGATGGCTCTAGATGTTGTGGTGCCTGTCTTTCCTCTATCACTTCAAATGACGACAGAAACCGGCCAATATTCCACAGCTTTGAGAGGAATTTTTGCGCGCCTGCAATCCTCTGCTCTGAGCAGCGAAAGTCATAGCCAAGGTTGGCCTCGCTTGCCGACCAGAAGCGAAATGTGTCAGCTCCGTACTTTTGTATTACGGGGAAAGGGTCAATGACGTTGCCTTTGCTTTTGCTCATCTTTTCTCCTTTTTCGTCAACGCCGTAACCCATTATCCATGCTTCATGCCAAGGTATCTTACCTGTCAGCTGCACACATCGCAGCATAGTGTAGTGAAGCCATGTGCGGATGATGTCCTTTGCCTGTGGGCGCATCGCAGTCGGGTAAGCATAATCAAACATCTTCTTGTCCTTACTAAACTTGGTCACATAAAGCGGGCTAATGCTTGAATCCATCCATGTGTCAAATGTTCTATCCTCACCGGTGAATCCAGAACCCACATCCCCACATTTTTCGCATTTTTCAAAAGGCGGCTTGTCCTTCCAAGGCCGGTAGTATTTCCCATCGGATGGAGCCAGGTTTGGAGCCTTGCAGGCATTGCAATACCAAATCGGTATTTCGGTGCCGTAGAACCGACGTCTTGACACTGGCCAGTCGATGTTGATTGAGTCAAGCCACTTGAGCAAGATCTGGCGATGCATGTCGGGATGGAATTTCAACTTAAAAGCAAGCTCCTTTAACTGTGGCACAAATTCAAGCTGCTTTATGTAATAGTCCTGCAGTGGAATGATCTCTATTGGAGTCTTGCTTCGCTCACAAAGAGGAGTCCTGTGCGTAATGCTTTCTTCCTTTTCCACCAAGCCGGCATTTTTCAAGTCCTCTATTACCTTGGTTCTTGCTTGATTTACACGAAGGCCTGCATAGTGTTGCCCTGCTGCTTCTGTTGTAAATCCATTCTCATTTAGTGCAACTATTTCCTTGAGGCCTAACTCCCGGAATAGCTGAACATCGTTTTGATCGCCATAACTGCAGACCATCACAGCGCCGGAGCCAAATTCTGGTTTAGCTGAATGGTGCGGCACTATTGAGACTTCTCTATCAAACAATGGCAAAATGACATGTGAGCCCTGTAGATGCTTATAGCGGTCATCTTCTGGGTTGACTATCACTGCCTGGCAGGCAAAGAGCAGCTCTGGCCTTGTTGATGCAACAATAATGCGCCTGTCGTCTGTATTATTCTCGCTCTCCTTCTCCTCCTCCTCTTTCTTCCTTAACTTGAACTTCATGTAGACAAGCTTTGTAGGGATCTCGTCGTAAACAATCTCGGCGTCAGCTATCGTGGTCCCGCAGTCTGGGCAGTAATTGTTGGGTCTGTTGGCAAGGTATACAAGTCCTCGCTTCCAGAGCTCAATGAATGTTGCCTGTGTCAGTGCACGATACTCATCAGAGTCTGTTCGATAGTATTCCTTGAAATTGCCTGACAGCCCCATCCTTTTCATTATCTGGATCATTTCTGTCTCCAAGTCGTCAAGGGCGACTTTACAAAGATCAAGGAACTTTTGTCTGTCCATCTGGCGCATGCGCACCTTGTACTTTTTTTCAGTATAGATCTCAACAGGCAGACCGTTTCTGTCGATGCCTATTGGAAACAGCACGTTTTTGCCATTCATTCTTGCAACCCTGGCTATCATGTCTATTTGAGCATAATGTGCGGCAGCACCAATATGCCAAGGGCGGCCCGAAGGATAAGGCGGCGGAGTATCAATTACAAATGCCGGCTTACTTTCATCATCTATTGCAAAATGGTAAATTTCCTTCTCCTTCTCCTCTTCCTCCCACTTCTTGAGTATTGCATTCTCTATTATTTCGGGGTTCCACGATGTTGATTGGATTTTTGGCTCCATTGCGTTCTGCTCTGCTCTTGTCCTCTGTCTGGCGGTATTATTAATTATTATTTTTTATTATAGGGAATTCTATCATTACCTTTCTCTCTTTCTCTCTTTTTGCTATTGTGTTTGAAACCCTCAGTTTTTCAGAGGATAATATTAATAGTAACTCCTACGCATGCTCTATTACATATAATGAAATTCGCAGACTGGTTCCCATACTATCAGGGAATCCGTGCAGATTTTGGATACAGCACTGAAAAGGATCAGGAAGCTGCAAGAACTCTGTCTGAAATGATAAAGAAGAAGGCACTTGACCCAAAGGTTCTCCTGCGCAAGATCAAGGGCAAGAATGTCATTGTGGTAGGAGCTGGCCCAAGTCTAGAGGATAAGAAAGTGGTAAAATACATTAAGAAAAATAAGAAATTTGTCAAGATAGCTGCAGATAGCGCCGTGCAGTTTTTGATTGAAAATAAGATCAAGCCCGATATTGTAGTTACTGACCTTGATGGCAACTCCAAATCTCTTCAAAAGGCAGAAAAAAGCGGTGCTATAATGGTAGTTCATGCTCATGGTGACAATACTGACGTACTCAAAAAGCTTATTCCAAAATTCAGAAAGCTAGTCGGGTCCACGCAGGTTGCCCCTGTTGAAAATGTTCACAACTTTGGAGGATTTACAGACGGTGACAGGAGCGTCTTTTTGGCAGAAGAGTTTGGCGCTAAGAAGATAGTGCTTGTAGGCATGGACTTTGGCAACAGCATAGGTAAGTATTCAAAGGAAAAGGTCCAGGATCCAGAGCTCAAGAAGCAAAAGATGCAGGCTGGCAGGCGCCTACTTGAAATGCTTGCAAAACAATCTCGTTCTCAGCTTGTTGACACAGCACAGAAACCGATTAAAGGATTTTCGCCACTTACCATCTAATAATACTGATACTAATAATAATACTATCAACAATAGTCATCATCAATCACCATCATGAATTTTGGGCGCAGGCAGGTAAAAGGTATCGTCGGCATGGTCTTTGCCGTGCTCGGCGCAGTGGCGTGGTTCTTCCAGTTATACATTCCTGCAGTCATACTCTGGGGTGCAGCAATGGTGATTGTGTTTAGTCTGAACAAGCGTAGAAAACAGGGTCAGCGGCGATAAAAACTATTATAGCTTTCATGCAGTAGGATGGCTTGCTAATGTCGTCAGGTTATTCTGAGGAAGACATTCAACGCGCTGCAGAGATACGCGAGTGGCTTATCAAGGAAATATCAGATAGGCAAGAAGAAGTCGAACGACTGCGCACGACACTTTCGATTATAGACAACCTGCTCAAGCAGGGTAGCTTTAGAGCTGCTGCAAACTTTGGATTGGGTGCAGCCGCCCCCTCTGCTCCAACTGGATCCACAACTAGAGCAACAACAGCGCAGGTCCAGCAGCAGACTCGCCCGACAGCATCAGCACCACCGCAGCAACAACAGCAGGAGGCAGCAGTCGCCGCACCTGCTTTGAGAGCAGCGGCTGATAATGGTGGCAGTGCTGGTGATGATAGTCGAAATATGAAGCCGCTCAAGCGCGCCAAGGACGACTTTTTGCTTGCAAACGCCGAGATCTCGCCAGATGCAGTTATCATTGTTCCAGCCCCTGGCATCAACCTCAACGTCAACACCCCTCCATTCAAGTCATTCTTTTTGAACAGGATTTTAGAGGGTATGAAGAGCAAAGACACCGAGAAGGTGAGTCAAGGAGCGCTCAGAGAATCTGATGCGCTCAATTACAAGGTAGAAGAAGAAGAACAAGACATTGGAGCTAGTGGTGGTGGTGGTGG